>JBBSSF010000251.1:0-5856 GCA_038242345.1 Hyphomicrobiales bacterium | reverse complement strand
CGCACCGTGCGCCTGAAGGGCAGCAGATTTCTCATATGCCCCAAGGACATGAGAAATCTGCATCGGAATACCAAAGAGTCCTCTTCGAGGATCTTTGGTATCATATCAATAGACTGGAGCTTTCTCCTGAGCCCGGGAGCGAACGGGGAAACCCCTGATGTTTTCCGGATCGGGAGAGCCCCGGGGCGGCAGGCCGCCGCCCCGGGAGGATCGGGGCCCGTCGTCAGCGGATGCGCGGCAGGGTCTCGAACTGGTGGTAGGGCGGCGGCGAGGACAGCGGCCATTCCAGCGTGGTGGCGCCCGGGCCCCACGGGTTGTTGCCGGCCACCCGCTTGGCGCGGAACGCCTCCCAGACCCCGTAGAGGAAGATCAGCACCGCGATACCGGAGATGTAGGAGCCGATCGACGACACGAAGTTCCAGCCGTGGAAGGCATCCGGATAATCCGCATAGCGCCGCGGCATCCCGGCGAGACCGAGAAAATGCTGCGGGAAGAACACCAGGTTCACGCCGATGAAGGTGACCCAGAAGTGCAGCTTGCCGATGGTCTCGTTGTACATGTAGCCGAACATCTTCGGGAACCAGTAGTACCAGCCGGCGAAGATGGCGAAGACGGCGCCCAGCGACAGCACATAATGGAAATGGGCGACGACATAGTAGGTGTCGTGCAGCACCCGGTCGAGGCCGGCATTGGCCAGCTGCACGCCGGTGACGTCGTCGATGGTGAACAGGAAGATGAAGCCGACGGCCCAGACCATGGGGGTGCGGAACTCGATGGAGCCGCCCCACATGGTGGCGATCCAGGAGAACACCTTCACGCCCGTGGGCACCGCGATCACCATGGTGGCGGCGAGGACATAGGCCTGGGTGTTGGCGTCGAGACCCACGGTGTACATGTGATGGGCCCAGACGATGAAGCCGACCACGCCGATCGCCACCATGGCATAGGCCATGCCGACATAGCCGAATACCGGCTTCCTCGAGAAGGTCGAGATGATGTGGCTGATGATGCCGAAGGCCGGCAGGATCAGGATGTAGACTTCCGGGTGGCCGAAGAACCAGAACAGATGCTGGAACAGGATCGGGTCACCGCCGCCTTCCGGCACGAAGAAGGTGGTGCCGAAATTGCGGTCCGTCAGCAGCATGGTGATGGCGCCGGCCAGCACCGGCAGGGAGAGCAGCAGCAGGAAGGCCGTCACCAGCACCGACCAGGCAAAGAGCGGCATCTTGTGCAGCGTCATGCCCGGCGCGCGCATGTTGAAGATGGTGGTGATGAAGTTGATCGCGCCGAGGATCGACGACGCGCCCGAGATGTGCAGCGCCAGGATGGCGAAATCCATGGCCGGCCCGGGCGTGCCCGTCGTCGACGACATCGGCGGATAGATGGTCCAGCCGCCGCCGGCACCATGACCGCCCGGCGCGCCCTCCACGAACAGCGACAGGATCAGCAGCGCGAAGGACGGCGGCAGCAGCCAGAAGGAAATGTTGTTGAGGCGCGGGAACGCCATGTCCGGCGCGCCGATCATGATCGGAATGAAATAATTGGCATAGCCGCCGATGAGCGCCGGCATCACCATGAAGAAGATCATGACGAGGCCGTGCGCCGTCGTGAAGGCGTTGAAGGTGTAGGGATTGGAAAAGATCTGCATCCCCGGCTCCTGCAGCTCGGCGCGGATCCCGATGGACAGGATGCCGCCGACGATGCCGGCCGTGATCGCGAAGATCAGATAGAGGATGCCGATGTCCTTGTGGTTGGTGGAATAGACCCAGCGGGTCCATCCGGTCGGATGATCGTGGGCGTCGTGCGCCGCCGTGCTCGCCATGAACACTTTCCTCCCCAGGCGCCCGGATCTTTCCGGTGCGTCGTCGACACCCGGACGGGACGGACCCGGCGGGCACTCGGTTTCCTGCGTGTCGTTCAGCTTCGGTCGTCAGGGCCTCTTCGGGCCAGGCGGAAGAGGCCCGACGGGCAGCCGCGGCTCAGCGCGCGGCCACCTTCTGTCCCGGCGCATCGGCCAGCATGCCGGCCAGGAGCGCGTTCGCCTTGCCGATGTCCTCCTTGGCCGCCGTCGCCCAGACCTCGAACTGGTCCGGCTCCACGGCGCGCACGGCGATCGGCATGAAGGCGTGGTTGGTGCCGCACAGTTCCGAGCACTGGCCATAATAGATGCCGGGCGCATCCACCCGGAACCACGCCTCGTTCAGCCGTCCCGGGATCGAATCGATCTTCACGCCAAAGGAGGGGACCGCGAAGGAGTGGATGACATCGGCCGCCGTGGTCTGGATCCGCACCACCTTGCCGACGGGCACCACCACCTCGTTGTCCACAGCGAGGAGCCGCGGCACCGCCGAGGGCGGCAGATGACGCTCCTCCATCAGCTTCTCGCGGGCAGCATCGTCCAGCAGATTGGACTCGAACTGCACACCGGCATATTTCTCGTCGGTATATTCATAGCCCCAGTACCATTGATAGCCGGTCACCTTGAGGGTGAGATCCGGCTCCGGCACCACGAGTTCCTTGTAGAGCAGGCGGAAGGACGGGATCGAGATGATGACGAGGATGAGGATCGGGGCCACCGTCCAGATCACCTCGATCATGGTGTTGTGGGACGTGCGCGAGGGAACCGGATTGGACTTTGCGCTGAAGCGGAAGATGCACACCGCCAGCAGCCCGGCCACCAGCACCACCACCAGCGCGACGATCCAGAAGGTGAAGGACTCGAACCAGCGGATATCCGCCATCACCGTGGTGCCGGCGGGCTGAAGCCCCATCTGCCAGGGCTGCGGCTGGGCCGCGATACCCGGAGACGTCAGCGCCAGCAGCGCGCCGGCGGCCGCACACACCCTGCCCCTTGAACGAGATCCGTATAGCACCGCGCGCTCCTCACCCCGGGCCCGCCCGTCGATGCGGACAGCCCTTCTTCTTGTTCTTCTGCCGGACGGGGTCCGGTCGTCTTTTCCGGCCGCTCGCCTTCGATGGGCGAGGCAGGCCGGACCGGCGGGACCACCGCCTCCCCTCCGCCCGGATCTGGCGTCCGGTGCCGGATCAGGGAAGCCGGGGATTGATACCAGGCGCACGAAGTGCTGACCGCACCGTGCGCCTGAAGAACAGCGGATTTCTCATATGCCCCAAGGACATGAGAAATCCGCATCGGAATACCAAAGGATCCTTTTCAAGGACCTTTGATATGAGCCGCCCGACACGCCTTCGCCCTGGCGAAGACCGTCCTGCGGCCGTGCGGATCACCGGCCATGGCGAACGCCGCGCCCGCGCGGGCCTCGTGCCGTCCGTCCGGCCCGGTCGCCCGATCCGCCACCCCGGGGACGCTTCCGGAAAAGCCCGCCCCTCCGTCGTCCTCTTATACTTATGACCTAGATGAAGTTACGGAGGAAGGGGCACCACGCCGCAGCCTGAATTCCATCGCCCATGCGTTAATCCCGTACCGACATCTTTTGCGATGCAACAATTTATTTTGCTCTGCGTGAAAGCGACCGCAGAGCGGCTTTTTCCCCCGTTCTGATGCGGAAAGGCGTTCTTTTGCCGGAATTGACCGGTCCTCATCGCCGGTCGGATCCCGGCTGCGCGCCGCGCCTGTTGACGCGGACCGCGTTGCCGGGCAACTCCTTGCGGCCATCCCGCGCCGGATCTGATTCGTCGGAGGACCCCGAAGTTGCGTCGCCTGACCGCCCCGCCTCACCGGCGCCCGCTTGCCCGCACGCTTGCCCTGTCCGCTGCCCTTCTCGGCGCCCTGTCGGTCACGGCCCCGCGCCCTGCCGCCGCCCAGGGCGAGGTGAAGGCCGTGCACGGGGACTGGCAGATCCGCTGCGACACCCCGCCCAGGGCCACCAACGAGCAGTGCGCGCTCATCCAGAATGTCACCGCCGAGGACCGCGACAATGTCGGCCTCACGGTGATCGTGCTCCGGACGGCCGACGGCAAGGTGCGCATCCTGCGCGTCCTCGCCCCGCTCGGCGTGCTGCTGCCTTCGGGCCTCGGCCTGAAGGTGACCCTCGCCGGCCCCGGCAAGACCGCGGTGAAGGTCGATCATCCGTCCGGTGGCGAGGCCACGGCCAAGATCACCCTGCCCGACACGCTGAAGGTCCAGCCCGGGGACTCCCTCATCGCCAGGGGCGGCGGTCCCGACGGCGCCGACCGGGTGCTGGATGTCATCGCCGTTGCCGGCCATGACGCCACCGTGCGCTGGCAGGGGGCGGATGCCACCGAGCTCAACGTCACCGAGGCGGACGTGAACATCGGCCGGGCCGGCTTCGTGCGCTGCCTGCCCAATGGCTGCATCGCCGAGGTGATCCTCCAGTCGGATCTGGTGGAGCGGCTGCGCAAGGGGCTCTACGCCACCTTCATCGTGTTCCAGACCCCCGAGGAAGGCATCGGCATCCCGATTTCGCTGAAGGGCTTCAACGACGGCTTCGACGCCCTGCCCTGAGCCCTTCCCGCGCTCCGGAGTGTCACCATGGTCCAGATCACCGACCCCGAGGCACTCCGGGCGCTCTATGGCGCCGTCAATCCGCGCTCGGCGCGCAAGGTTCTGCCGGCCCTCGATGACCATTGCCGGCGCTTCATCGCGCTCTCGCCCTTCGCGGTGCTCGCCACCATCGGTGCCGACGGCCTGCCCGACATCTCCCCCCGGGGCGATGCGCCGGGCTTCATCCGGGCGGGGACCGACGGCGCCGTGCTGATCCCCGACCGGCGCGGCAACAACCGGCTCGATTCGCTCCTCAACATTCTCGGCTGCCCGCGGGTGGCGGTGCTGTTCCTCGTCCCCGGCGTGGACGAGACCCTGCGGGTGGCGGGCGACGCCGAGATCCGCACCGATGACGACCTGCGCGCCGCCTTCACCGTCGATGGCCGTGCGCCGGCGACGGTGCTGCGGATCCGCGTGCGCGAGGCCTTCCTCCAGTGCGGCCGGGCACCGCTGCGGGCCGGGCTGTGGAACCCCGACAGCCGCATCGACCGCGCTCTCCTGCCCTCCATGGCGGCGATGCTGAAGGACCAGATCGGCTTTGCCGAGGCCGCCGAGAGCCAGGAGGCGGCACAGCTCCGCTATCGCGACACGCTCTCCTGAGCCGGCCCGGAAATCCCGCACCGGCGGGTCCCGAAACAGGGTCCGATCGGCTCGGAACGCCTGCGAACGACGGGCCGCCCCTCCCATCTCCCTCCGATCGGCCTATATTCGGCTCAGATGCCGCCCGCCTCTCTCTTGCCGGCGCCCGGCCGTCCGCGGCGCTTGAGGAATGGAATGATGTCCGAGACTCCCCCCGATCTTCTGGCCCTCTCCGGCGTTGGCGAAGCGCGCGCGACCGAAATCGTCGCCGACGCGCTGACCGGCGCCGATGATGGCGAGCTCTATCTGGAATATCGCCAGTCCGAGAGCCTGGTCTTCGATTCCGGCCGGGTGAAGTCCGCCGCCTTCGACACCTCCCAGGGCTTCGGCCTGCGCTCGGTCGCCGGCGAGACCTCGGCCTATGCCCATGCCGGCGAAATCTCCGAGGGCGCCCTGAAGCGGGCGGCCGACACGGTGAAGATGGCGGCGCGCGGCTATTCCGGCACCTATGCCGAGGCCCCGCGCCCCACCAACCGCAAGCTCTATGGCGACGAGAACCCGAGTGCCGCCATGGAGTTCGCCGAGAAGGTCGCGCTTCTGGAGAAGATCGACGCGGCGGCGCGTGCCCGCGACCCGCGCGTGCGCCAGGTGACGGCCTCGGTCGCCTCGACCTGGAGCGTGGTCGACATTCTCCGGGCCGATGGCCACCGGGTGCAGGATGTGCGCCCGCTGACCCGGCTCAACATCTCCGTCGTGGTCGGCGAGGGCGACCGCATCGAATCCGGCTCCCATGG
>JBBSSF010000250.1:0-5881 GCA_038242345.1 Hyphomicrobiales bacterium | reverse complement strand
CCACTTCCCGGTCTTACTGCCCATGGATGGCCTCCAGAATCAACAGGGATGGTCGGTGGTGTGCGTTCTTGTGGCTTGCTGAGGTAGATGGCTCCCTGGTCTTGCTGCCCATCAGACGGCGCCTCCTGCATCAGCCTGTGCCAGCGGCCGCAGGAGAGCCGCAAACCGGGCCTTCATCGCCTCGCGCTCGGCTTCCGTCTTCTGGGGCACGACACGCGCATCGAGCAGGCTGCGGAGCCGGTGCCGTTCCGTCCGGTGCGGCAGCAGGGCGGCGAGCGACAGGCGCCGGATCTGGGCAGGCGTCGGCCGGAAGGCGGGGTTGTCGCCCGGCGACAGGCCTTCGCCCCTCAGCCATGACCGGGAGGCGACGTCTATTGCCCACCCCGGGATGTCGTCGAGCGCCACGGCGAACCCGATCATCACGGCCGATGCCTGGTCATCGGACATCGGCGAGGCCGAAGAGGCCGCCAAGAGCACCGTAACCGCCTTCAGAGTGGTTTCTCGGGTTGCCGGGATCATCGCCGCGTCGAGTTCCGCGATCCGGCGGGAGATAATCGATCGTTGTTCCGCCGTGGGTGCCAGACGCGCCGGGATCTCCGTCTTCCGATCGAACTCCGTCATCGCCCTCAGACAGCAGTCGAGCCATGGCGCGCTGAAGGGCATCGGCTGGCTGGCGACGTTCCGAACCTGAGCGGGGCGGCTGAGAGCCTGCTGTACGGTCATTTTGCCCTCCCTGAGGAATGATGAACTCCCCCTCCCAATCCTGTTGGTTGAGGAATGTTGATGCCTGCCTGACGAATTCTGTCCCGGATTTTCCCGTTGCCTCGCACCACGCCGCATAGCGCCGTGCGCCGGCAATGATCGCCTGCGGGTCTGCCCCGGCCTTCACTGCGGCACCGAACTTGGCGGCGGCCGCCTTGCGGCTGTTCGACCCTGATCGCCTCGGGTAGGCCGCCCAGAAAGCCGCGAAGTCGGGGGGCTCCACGCCGGGCTGTGACGATCGGCCTGACGCGGGCTTGGGAGGCTGTGGATGATCCTGATCCGCGTCCGTGCGCGCTTCCGAACGAAGTGAGGAATCTTCTTTCTGTATTCTGGCTTCTGGCATATGGGTAATAGGTGGCCTATTAGGGAACCTATTAGGTGCTCCGCTTTTCCCTTCATTTTCAGTCTGTTGCGCCCACCTCTTCTTGACGGCTTTTTCGCCCTTTTTCGACGCAGCATCGTCCTTGACCATCCGGCGGGAGAAGACGACGCCACCACGCGTCACGCTCAGCACACCGGCTTTGCGAAGCTCGGCCATCAGGGCCCGAACCTCCTCCGCCGATGCGCCTGTCATGCGCGCGAGTGCGTCGTCTCCGATCGCTTCGCCGTTGAGCAGGAGATGCCCGTAGGGCCGGGCCTCGTGCATGATGCAGAGGCATTCCAGCCAGAGGCCGCGAGCCGCAATTGAGACCGCCCGCAGCGCTTGGTCACCGCGCCAGTCGCGCGGGTAGAACTTCATCCACGGACGGTCCCCGCTCATTTCCCGGCCCTCCGCAGACGGCGCCACTCGGTGGGCCCGGTGTGTCCGCGCTCCCAGACGATCCAGACATAATCCTGGGTGCCGCCGCTCGCCGTCAGCTCGCCGGAGAACAGCTTGGCGCCGGGTGGCATCGAAGGACGCGGCGAGAGCGTGTAGATGAGGGCCGGCCGATGCCGCTCGAACCACGCTGCCCGCTTGTCGCCGAAGAGGAACCGCGCCTGGGCGATGAAGGCGACCTTGCTGCCGGCGAGGCCAATGGCACGCTCTGCGAACGCCATGAGGGTGTGCCCGCCACCGAAGGGCGGGTTGCTCACGATATTGTCCGCGACGAGCCCCACATCCGGGCCGAGGAAGTCATGCAGCGCCGCCCGGCCATAGCCACGGTCAGCGATGTCCGATGCGATCACGCGGTGCCCGAGCGCGTCGAACACTTCCGGGATGGTCCCGCACCCGCAGGCCGGGTCCCAGATGCTGCCGCGGAATCCCTCGGCCTCAGCGAGCGCCTGGACGCACCAGCGCGGCTCGACGTACCAGTCGAGATCGGCGCGGGCATAATCTGAGGTCTGGCGGGCGAGCGTCGTCATTCCGCTGCCTCCCGGGCCGGCGAGCATTCCGCCCTCCCGCAGGTCCACGTGCCCATGATTCCCCGGCGAACGATCGCGCCGCGGCCGATCACCGCCGGCCGGCCGCAGTCGCACCACAGGCGATGGCCGGTCTTCGGGCAGGTGCGGGCTGGCAGAGCCTTCCGCCGCGCCCATGGGCTGTCGGAGAGGGCCCGGGGAGGCAGGTCGCCGAACAGGTCAGGGAGCGCGGTCATGGGCGCATCTCCTGAACGGTGACGATCGTTGCCGGCTCAGGCGCATAGACCTTCACCACCCGGCCATCGGCCACTTGGGCATCATCGCTCCACACGATGCCGTTGAGCGCGTCCGTCACCTTGCCAATGTTGTCCCAGTCCGGCTTGACGGTCGGGACGATCTCGCCGGCCAGCGCTGCCGCCCGACGCGCCTTGGTCCATGATGCGGGGACCGCAAACCGAGCTTCGATATGGAGGCGCAGGGGCCCGGTGAGCGGCGTCCTGCTGCGCATGACGGCGCGGGCCACGGTGCCGAGCCCGAGCTCGAATGCGCGGGTGTTCGGCGCCGTGATCGCCCGGCCATTGACGAAGCGGGGGCGCTCCTTGCCCCTGGGCGGGCCCGGCAGGGTGATGATGATCGGTGCGCTCATCGCCCGTGGTCCTTCCGTGCACGCTTGATCTCCGCCAGCAGCTTTTCCGCCCGGGCCTGCCGTTCACGGTCGGCGCGGTTCGCGCGCTCGACCCGGTCCCGAATGCTCAGGATCCGCTCTTCACCCCATTCCTTGCGCCCCTTGATCCGCCCCTTGCAGAGCGCGATGGTGGCCCGCAGTTCATCGGTCTCGGCAGTTTCATTTCCGGGCTTGGTCTCAATCCTGACGAGTGCGCTGTGCAGTAGGAGGAGGGGATCCATCAGCGCGCGTCTCCGCCAGTTAGGACGACAGGTCTCCGCCGCTCGATCTCATAGCGGAAGAACATCGCCTCCTTGCGGAACCTGATGGCGACGGTCCGACATTCGTTCGCAGCGTACCGTTTGCCATCGGCCGCAAGACGATTGGCCATCGCATCCTCTTCGTCTGCCCGGCGAAGCAGGCGTTCTGCGGCAAAGGCGAGGTCGTTCATTTCTCACCCCCAGCCTTGACCAAGCGATATCCTGTCGCCCAGATGTTTTCGACGCCGAGACCTATGGTCTTCAGGCGGGCACGGAGATTATGGACATGCACATGCATGGTTTTTTCAGCAGTCAGAGGGGCATCGTATCCACCCCATAGAGCGGACACGATCTTCTCGTGCTGTACAGACCCGGGAGAGCTGACGACCAAGACCGCCATGATTTCAGCTTCTGCAGGACCAAGCTTCAGGACATGTCCGCGATACCCGACCCGGTTGGATACAATGTCGATGATGATCTCATCAGGGTCGATGTCACCGCCACAGCACGGGCAGACCCCGGCCGGCCGGATCACATCGCCTGATCTGATGGGCGCCAGAGAATTCATGACCGCGCCCTTCAGAACAGCATGCCGAGGGCGCGGCAGTAGAGGTCGAGCAGGCTCTCCATCTCGGCGCGTTCGCTGGCGTCCTGCTGGCGCATGCGGATGACCTGCCGCAGGATCTTGGTGTCGAAGCCGTTGGCCTTGGCCTCGGCATAGACGTCCTTGATGTCATCGGAGAGCGACTGCTTCTCCTCCTCCAGCTTCTCCAGACGCTCCACGAACGCCTTAAGCTGGTCGCCGGCGATGGAATCCGGGTCAACGGTCTGGTTCTCGGTCATCTGTCACTTTCCCTCTTCTTGAATGCCATCTTGATCCGCTGCCACAGAACGCTCAGCCGCCATGTCGAGCGCAGCCAGACCCGGGCGCAGGCAAAGGCTGCGATCTCCAAGGCCAGCCGCCCGAGCGACTTCGATCTCGTGGGCGATGCGCGCGCGTTCGGCCTCGTGTGAGGCGATGAAGCCGTTCCGGATTGCTTCGTAGACATGGGCTGAAATCGCCTTTGGCGGGCGGTACCGCAGGGAGTAGAGCGTGCCCGCCGGCAGCCCGAGGCGCCGCTCAAGACGGGATCGCAGCGCCTTCCGATCGGAGGCACCGGCCTCGCGGTCTTCGAGCTCGCGGGCCCATTCCCTTGCGGTGTCAACGAACGACACGGCGCTCACTCTCGTGCTCCTTTGCAGCAACTGCGAAAACCATTCGCACTTCATGCGAAACACCCCTCGCTATTCTCCATTTGCTGGATGGAGGGTTAGGGATGCTGATGAGGCGCGAGACGGTGCGGGCGAAGATCCGGCGGGATCTGGCCCGCACCATCACTCTCGGAGATGCGGCAGCGCGGGTTGTCGCCCGGCTGCGGCCATCGCCCCGGCGCTACGGGCCGGCGCGGTGAAGCGGGGCGCGGCGGGCCAGGGGGTGAGCCCGCCGCGCTGCCGGTCAGGCGGGAGGGGAGGCCTGATCGGCGAGGGGGCCGTGCACGCTCGGCAGATAGGGGATCATCACGCCGCGGCAATCGCGGATGGCGCGGATGCCGAGCTGCGGGGCGAGCGGGACATAGGCCTGTGCCGGCATGGCGGTCGCGGCCGGTGTAGACTGGACGCGATCTGGCAGGCCAAGGAAGGCTTTGGCCGACCTGATCGCAGAATGGCCACGCTTGATGCGCCGTCCGATCTCCGCCATGGAGACACCCTCGCCCCACAGGCGAGAGATCTCGGCATAATCGGCGTCCGTCAGGGGCTGCCTGTTGCCGCGGCGCGGAGAAATGCAGCACGTTCTGTTCGCGACAGCCCTCTCGGTCCGCCCGAGGATAGCCGCGATTTCCGCGGTCGAGATGCCGCGATTGCGCATCTTCTGCGCTTCGTAGGCCTCCTTTTGGGACCACGCTGTCCCGCGCCTGGACGTGCTGATGCGCCCGATGTCGACGACGTCACCCATGGCTGATCTCCCGTGCGATTGCTGCGATGCACTGTCGGCGTGACCACCAGGCGGCGATTTCGGGGGCCATGAGCATGACGACGGCAGCGGAATATCCGGCGGTCAGGCTGGCGATGGCCGCGATGATGAAGGTGTTGGCGGTCATGCGGCCGCTCCCGCGCCGCGGAGGCGGGCCGTGAGGCTGCGGATTTCGGCATCCGTGTCGGAGATGCGCCCGAGGATGGCGCGATCGCGCTTGCCCGGCGGGTCGCACTGGGCGGCGATGCGAAGGGCCTCGCGGCGGGTCTTTGCGGCGGAGAGCTGGCGGCGAAGGGCGAGGATGTCGGAGAAGGTCATGCCCGATCCTCCCAGCGCCCGTGCGGGTACGGGTGGGCATGGTAGGCCTCGGCGATGTCGTGCTCGGTGGGGGCCGGCGTGGTGCGCACATGCGGCGGCGGACCGGCCATGCGGCGCCGGTCACAGGCCGGCAGGCGCGGCACGCGGCGGTCGGATGCGAGCGCGGGGAAGAGCAGGTGCAGCATGGCGCGAGCCCTCAGACGGTTGCGGAGATAGCCGGTGCGGAGGTGACGGGGGAGAACGGGGAAATAGCGCTGGATCACGGCTCGTCCCCCATGCTGCGCTCGCGGGCGATGGAGGCTTCGTCCCGGGCGGCGCGGGCCATGTCGCAGGCGGCCGCGCGCTCCTCCGGGCTGGCGCGGAGAAGCTCCCGCACGCGGTCCATGCGGACGATCCCGTCCGGGCGGCGGCAGTGCTCCATGGCGGCGCGGATCTCGGCGGATGTCATGCCGGCCACCACGCGCACGGAACGACGATGGCGATGCCGCTCATAAGAAGGGCGAGGAGCCAGTACAGGCTTGCGAT
>JBBSSF010000249.1:0-5921 GCA_038242345.1 Hyphomicrobiales bacterium | reverse complement strand
GAAGCGGGCCCGGACTTCTTCCGGGCATCTAGCGGAGCGGAAGCCTAAGGGCCCGGATGGGCCCGCCGGCGACTGAGGCCAGGAAAAAAGGGTGGGGAGGTCCGGAGGCCCTCGGGCCTCCGGGCGGGTTCGGGCGGCAGCCCGAAATGGGCGTCCCGCCACGACACAGAAGAAGAAAGACGATCCGGATGGACTATATCAATCTCGGCCGCTCGGGCCTCAAGGTTTCGCGCCTCTGCCTTGGCTGCCTCACCTATGCGCCGCCGGAGCGGGGCTCCCATCCCTGGACGCTGACCGAGGAAGAGAGCCGGCCGTTCATCCGCAAGGCGCTGGATCTCGGCATCAACTTCTTTGACACGGCGAACGCCTATTCGGGTGGCGCCAGCGAGGAAGTGCTTGGCCGCGCGCTGAAGGATTTCGTGAAGCGCGAAGATGTCATCATCGGCTCCAAGGTCTATTTCCCCATGCGGTCGGGTCCGCTGGCGGGTGGCCTGTCGCGCCGGGCGATCCTGACGGAAGTCGACAACAGCCTGAAGCGGCTGGGCACGGATTATATCGACCTCTATCAGATCCACCGCTTCGACTACGAGACGCCGATCGAAGAGACGCTGGAGACGCTGGACGGTCTCGTGAAGGCCGGCAAGGTGCGCTATCTCGGCGCGTCCTCCATGTATGCCTGGCAGTTCATGAAGCTTCTGGCCACCCAGGAGAAGAATGGCTGGGCCCGCTTCATTTCCATGCAGAACCATCTCAACCTCGTCTATCGCGAGGAAGAGCGGGAGATGCTGGCGGTGTGCCGCTCGGAGGGCGTGGGTGTCACGCCGTGGAGCCCGCTCGCCCGCGGCAAGCTCACCCGGCCGTGGTCTGGCGAGGCGACCAGGCGCGCCGAGACCGACCAGTACACGAAGAAGCTCTATGCCGCGACGGAGGCCGCCGACAAGGCGGTGGTCGATGCGGTGGAGGCGGTTGCCACGGCCCGCGGCATCCCGATGGCCCATGTGGCGCTCGCCTGGCTGCTCCAGAAGTCGCCGGTGGCAGCCCCCATCGTCGGCGCCACCAAGCCGCATCATCTGGAAGACGCGGTTGCGGCGCTGGCGGTGAAGCTGACGGCGGAAGAAATCGCGTCGCTTGAGGCCCCCTACGTGCCGCATCCGGTGGTGGAATTCGCCTGAGGCACGCCCGGCTGGCCGGGGCCAGGGCGCCCCGGCTGCCAATTGACTGATTGATCAACCGGCGCCGCGTGTTCCGCGCGCCCGCAAACGGAGCCTCCTCATGCTGCGCTGCGACGGCCTTGGCCGGGAAGGTCCGGTTCTCTGGGAGGAACTCTCCTGGGAAGAGCTGGCCGACATCCGCTCCGCCGGCATCGACATGGCGATCCTGCCGGTGGGGGCCACCGAGCAGCACGGCCGGCATCTGCCGACCGGTGTCGACACCATGTCGGTGATGGCGGTGGCGAAGGGCGTGTCGGCGGCGACCGGCATTCCCGTGCTGCCGGCGCTGCCCGTCGGCTGCTCGCCGGGCCACTCGCGCAAATGGCCGGGCACGCTGGCCTTCCGGCCGGAGACGCTGGCGAAAATGGTGCTGGAGATTGCCGACTGGGTGGCCGCTTCCGGCTTCACCCGGCTGCTGATCCTGAACGGTCACGTCACCAACTGGGCCCCGCTCAGGTGTGCACTGGAGAATATCCGCACCGATCTGCCCGATGTGCGCATTGCGCTGCGCTCGATCTGGGAGATCTCGGCCGAGGTGCGGAGCTTCTATGAATATGACGGCGGCTCAAACTGGCATGCCAATGATGCCGAAACCTCTCTGATGCTGGCGCTCAGGCCGGATCTTGTCGACATGGCGAAGGCCGAAGACGAGCCGGACCGCTCTGCCTGCTGCTTCTTTTCCTACACGGTGAACAAGGAAAGCCTTGGCGGCGGCGTTGGCCTGCCCAGCCGGGGCGATCCCGAATTCGGCGCGGCGATCCTCGATGCCGCCGTGGCCGCGCTCGCCGCCCAGCTCCGCCGGGCGCTCGCCGAGAACACCCCGCTTGAAGACTGGCCCGTTCCCGCAACGGACCCCACGCTCCCGCCGCGCCCTTCCTTCCGGCCGGCGACCAAGGGAAAGACGACCCCATGACCAGCAAGCCCGCTGCGACGGATCTCAAGGCCGCGCTCGCTTCCGCCGAGGTGCGTTACCTCATGGCGAGCTATGTCGACATGCACGGCGTGACCAAGACCAAGATGGTCCCGACGCCCCATCTCGACCACATGCTCGGCGGCTCCGAGCTGTTCACCGGCGCCGCCCTCGATGGCGTGCCCCAGCAGGTGAGCGATGACGAGGTGTCGGCCCATCCGGATCCGGCCTCCTGCACCGTGCTGCCCTGGGACAAGCGCGTCGCCTGGTTCGCCTCGGATCTCTATCTGAAGGACAAGCCGTTCGATGCCTGCTCGCGCGGCATCCTGAAGCGCCAGACGGCGGCGGCCGCCGAAATGGGCTTCCAGTTCAATCTCGGCATGGAAGCCGAATTCTATGTGCTGAAGGAAGAGGCGGACGGTTCCATCGTCCCGCTGTCCAGGCGCCCGCTGTCTAAGCCCTGCTATGACGGACAGTCGCTGCTGGACAACATGGACTGGGTCGACGAGCTGGTCTCGGCCATGAACGGTCTCGGCTGGGATGTCTATTCCTTCGATCAGGAAGATGGTCTCGGCCAGTTCGAGATCGACTTCATGTATTCCGACGCGGTCACCATGTCCGACCGCTTCGTGTTCCTGCGCATGATGGCCCAGTATATCGCGCGCAAGCATGGCATGTTCGCCTCCTTCATGCCGAAGCCCTATGCCAACCGCACCGGCTCCGGCGCGCATTTCAACATGTCGCTGGGCGACCTGAAGACCGGCGCCAACCTTTTCGCCGACAAGGCGGATCCGCGCGGCTGCGGCCTTTCCAAGCTCGGCTACCAGTTCACGGCCGGCGTCGTGCGCCATCTGCCCGCCATCTGCGCCGTGGTGGCGCCGACGGTCAATTCCTACAAGCGGCTGGTCAAGCAGGGCTCCATGTCCGGCTTCACCTGGGCGCCGATCTTTGCCTGCTACGGCAACAACAACCGCACCAATGCCGTGCGCATCCCCATGGGCGGCGGCCGGATCGAGCTGCGGTCGGCGGACGCGGCGTGCAACCCCTATCTGGGCGCGGCCATGGTGCTGGCGGCGGGTCTGGAAGGCATCCGCGAGGGGCTGGATCCCGGCGAGCCGAACCGCGAGAACATGTACAACATCTCGGAAGCCGATCTCGCCGCCCGCGGCATCCGCCAGCTGCCGCGCACCCTCGGCGAGGCGATCGAGGCCTTCGAGGCCGATCCGCTGTCCAAGGCCGTCTTCGGCGCGGGCATGTTCGGCGCCTGGACCGGCTCCAAGCACGACGAGTGGCTGTCCTACATGGCCCATGTCTCCGACTGGGAGACCCAGCGCTATCTGAAGTTCTTCTGACGGGCGCCTTTTCCCGTCCGCCGGCAAAGCTCCGGCGGGCGGGGCAGGAGAGACGGTTTTTGCGGGCGGACCGGCGCCTTTGGGTCGCAGTTTCCGCCCGGGAATCCGCCCCCTGACCGGGTCGCCGCGCCGGCCCGGCGGTATATGATGCGGTTGGCAAGGATCGTCGGGAGATTCTACCTCCGGACGAGGGGCGTCGACCGGGAGACCCCGCGCGAAGGATCGAAGCATGGCCCTGACGAAACCGGCAGCCGCCCGTTCCGGCCGACCCGCGACGCTGCGCGCCGCGGCTGCGGAGGCGTTTCCGGACGAGCCGCTTGAGCCGGCCCGGCCGCGTGGTCGCCCGCCGGGCGGGGGAGACAAGGCGAAGTCGTCGGATGTGGCCCAGAGCCTGCGCTCCGCGGCGCTCGAACTCTTTGCCAGCCAGAACTATTCGACCGT
Organism: Hyphomicrobiales bacterium; assembly: GCA_038242345.1. Taxonomy (GTDB): domain Bacteria; phylum Pseudomonadota; class Alphaproteobacteria; order Rhizobiales; family Segnochrobactraceae; genus JBBSSF01. Next base: position 2,007 of record JBBSSF010000249.1, on the reverse strand, counting down.
CACCATCAAGGATATCGCCAAGGCGACCAACATCAACACCTCGCTGATTTACTATTATTTCGGCTCCAAGGAAGAGCTTTTCCTGGATGTGGTCGAGGCGACGGTGGAGGAGGCGTTCCGCAAGTTCGAGGTGATCTCGGAGCGGGCGGACGGGCCGGAAGAGACGATTGCAATCTGGATCGAGATCCACATCATCCAGTTTGTCCTGCTGCAAAAACTTGCCAAGATCAGTCTGGATTATGCCAGCACGCATGACCGCACGGAGCGGATCGACAAGGCGGTCCGGAAGTTCTACCTGAAGGAATCCCTCGTGCTCGGCAAGGCCATCCGGGCCGGCATAGGCGACGGGGTGTTTCGACCGGTGAATGTGCCGGAGATGACGACGTTCATCTCGACATTTCTGGACGGGGCGCTGTTTCGCGGGATGATGTTTCCGAAATTCAATCATCGCGCGGCCATCCGGCACATGCGCAAGGTGGTGCTCGGCCAGCTCCGGGTGACGCCGGGTGCAGAGGCGGGCGAGGCCGGGACGTCCGTGGCAGAGTAAGAGTGCGGCCCGCAAAAGCGGGCCCTCCGGAGGCGGAAAGAGGATGCTGTTCGTCGTTCTTCTGGGGGGCAAGCATCCGCGGGCCCGCATCGAGGTGCACGATGTCGCCTTCGTCACCGGAGCGACCCTCCGGGAGACTCATGCAGATTTGCGCGCCGGCTGGTTCGGCACGCCGGAAAGCCTGCACATCGACTCGTGGCTGGAAGTGGATGGGGTGGAAGGCTACCGTATCACCTTCTCCCATCTGGCGCCGGGGGAGGGGGAGCCGCGGCTCTTCTTCGTGAACCTCGGTGGTTACGAGGACGGGGTATTCGGCGAGGCCCATCGTTACAGGCTGCTGGTGGCCCCGGATGTGGCGACGGCGCGGGCCAGGGCGAAGGCGCTGGCGCCCGCGCTCTGGGAGCAGGGGCATGTGGATGCCCTGTTCGATCTGGATGATTGCGTGCCCGTGGACCGGGTGGGCGGCCATCATGTCCACCTCGTGCCCGGGGCGCACCGGCCAGTGGTGGCCAGAAGCGACTATATCCGCCTCGCCTGAGGCACTCCGGACCCTGTCCGTTCGCGCTGCCTCCCGTTCGGGCGGCCGGGTCCCCTTTTGTGACGTGAAGGAGCCGTCCCCCATGGATCAGCCGATCGTGGTCGCCCGGCAGGTGCAGAAGAGCTTCAACGGCGTCAAGGTGCTGAACGGCGTTGATCTGGAAGTGGCGCGCGGCGACGTGGTCTGTCTCATCGGCCCGTCCGGGTCGGGCAAGTCCACCTTCCTGCGCTGCATCAATCATCTGGAGAAGATCGACGGCGGTGCCCTCTATGTCGATGGCACGCTGATCGGCTATCGCCGCTCGGGCAACAGGCTCTACGAGATGAAGGACACGGAGATCGCGGCCCAGCGGGCCGAGATCGGCATGGTGTTCCAGAATTTCGCGCTCTTCGGCCACATGACGGCGCTGGAAAATGTCATCGCCGCGCCGGTGATGGTGAAGAAGGAGCCGAAGGCCGAGGTGACCGAGCGGGCGAAGGCGCTGCTCGATCGGGTCGGCCTCTCCCACCGGCTGAACGCCTATCCGAGCCAGCTTTCCGGCGGCCAGCAGCAGCGGGTGGCGATCGCCCGGGCGCTCGCCATGCGGCCGAAGCTGATGCTGTTCGACGAGCCGACCTCGGCCCTCGACCCCGAACTCGTCGGCGAGGTGCTGGACGTGATGAAGGGTCTGGCGGCGGACGGCATGACCATGATCGTGGTCACCCACGAGATGGCGTTCGCCCGGGAAGTGGCCGATGTGGTCGCCTTCATGGATCAGGGCGCCATCGTGGAAGCCGGCCCGCCGGCGACCGTGTTCGAAAGCCCGCGCCACCCCCGCACCCGGGCTTTTCTTTCCAAGATCCTCGCCTGAAAAAGGGGAGAGGTGCGGGGGGCCGCGGGGGGGCGGGCAGGGGGGGGGGGGCGGGGGGGCCCGCCGTGAGGG
>JBBSSF010000248.1:0-5931 GCA_038242345.1 Hyphomicrobiales bacterium | reverse complement strand
GCGGTCGCCGGGGCGCGGGTTCGCCACCTCGGCGACGCAAAGGTCGATCCGGGTGGCCTCCGACCAGAGCCGCGCGTCCCCGAAGTCGGTGATCGCATCCGCACGCCGAGCAACGACGCGCACCAGCACCGGCGCGCCGCCGCCGGCGATGTAAACCGCGTCCCGGCCGATGTTCGGATCGGCGAAGAGCGCGCCCACGGCGGCGGCAAAGGCGCTCATCAGAAGCTCGCGTTCAGCCGCACCCGGCCGATAATATCGCTCGCGCCACCCGCCACCGCGACCACGGCCACGCCGATCAGGGTGTTCGAGGTGGTGGTCTTGGTCGCTTCCTTGGCGGTGTTGTCCCAATAGACCTTGTCACCTGCGGCCCAGGCTTGCGATGCGACCTTCTTCAGATCGTAGACGCCGGTGAGCGCGGCCTCGACGGTTTCGCCGAGGGCAGCGGTGCCGGAGGCCACGCCGAAAATGGATCCGACGAGCAGGCCATCGCCGGAGGCGACGGCATAGGGCGCGGTCAGGGTGATGGTATTGCCGGGCTGGACGTAGTTCTTCATGGGGAGGATCCTTGTGGAAAGACGAAGGGCGGCCCGAGTGGACCGCCCGCGTGTCGGGGTTCGTCATGAGGTGCGGGTTACGCGCCCGGGTTCTTGTAAAGGCCGCGCCAGTCGATGGCCTTGGCGCCGAAATCGAGGCGGCACTTGATCTCGACGCCATCGACGTCGAAGCCGTTGCGCGTCTCGATGTAGGCGCCCTGCTGGCCTTCCAGATAGGCGTATTCGATGGTGTCGATCTGGTTGGGCGAGGCCGCCAGATACCAGGAGGTGGCGCTGGCCGCGTCGAGGCGCGGTTCGCTGATCGGCGAGAGCGTCCGGATCGACTGCGGCACCACCTTGGCACTGTCGGCCGGAACGAGGTTCTGGGCGACCAGTTGCTCGGCCTTCAGTTCCAGCGCTGCCGGGACGATCAGGAAGGCGGGCCGGATGTTCAGCACCGTCTTCTTGTCGAGGCCCGTCTGCAGCGCCATCGCCGCCCGCGCCGCACCGACGCTTGCCACGTCCAGCGCGGCACCGGTCCCGGCGAGGTTCTTGTGCGTGGTGTGGAAGAGTGCATTTCCGTCGGCCATCGCCGGGTTGGCGGTGATGATGCCCCAGACGACATCGCTTTCCAGCTGGGCGATGGAGTTGCCGTACATCGCCGGGATACGGGTGAAGGCGTCGAGATCGTCGTTGATCAGCACCTGCCGAGTGATGGCGACGACCCGGCCATAGGTCTTGACCTTGTAGCTCTCCTTGCTCTCGCCGAGCGTGCCGCGCTTGAACTCGCCGCTCTCGCCCACTTCCAGAAGCTGCGGGGCCTCGCCCAACTGAACGCGGTGCATGGACTTGAAGTCGGTGGCAAGCACCTGGCGGCAGAAGAGCGCGAAGGTGCGGGGATAGGCGTCATAGGCCTGGCGCAGGGTCTTGTTGGTGACCGCCGACAGGATCTCGGGGAAGTCCGAGGTCGAGTGCAGCGCCCGCGTCGCGACCTCGTCACGCGACAGGCCGCGCGTGTTGACCCCGGCATTGCCGAGGCTCTCGCGGGCCAGTTCCAGCAGCGCCATGCCGCGGTACTGGCGGGCGGCATCCTCCAGCGGAAACAGCGTCGGGCTGTAGCGGTGCAGGAGCGCGTTCGCCACCGCGTCGCGGCGGGTGATGCGTTCGTCCCGGCCGCCGAGCGGGACGGCGACATGCGGGAAGGTGCGGGTCTCATCCGACTTCGCGGCGACCTGATCGAGGATCAGGCGGCGGGACTCGTCGACGCTGACACCGCGCCTGACCAGGTCCTCGGCGAAGCTGCGCTCGAGGTTCAGGCGGCTGGTCAGATCGTAGATCGTGGAGACACGATTACGCTCCGCTTCGCGGGCGCGGGTCGCGATGACCTCGCTGTCGGGCGCCGGAGCCGGTTCCGGCATTCGCGCGGCGGTCGGTTCGGGGTTTGCCGGGGCCGCGATGGGCGCTTGGCGGGTCTCGGTGCTGGCGGGGACATCCCCAGCCACGGTGGTCGTGCTCTCAGGCATGGATGCCTCCTTTTGCATGCGTGTGTCGACGATTTCGACGGGATAGCTGGCCTGATCGGCCGCGCGGACCTGCGCGCGGGGATCGGCCGGAACGGTCACGAAGCTGACCTCGAGTGGGGTCCAGCGTTCGACGATGCGCTGCTCGACCTCTCCTTTGGCGGCGGGCTCGACCACCTTTACCCGCTCGATGGAATAGCCGACCGAGACGTTGCGGATGATGCCGTCGCTGATCAGGCCGAACATGCGGTCGGCGGCCTGGTCGAGCCCCTCGCGGGGGAAACGAATGGTGGCCTTGCCTTCCTTGCCCTCGATCCAGGCGCGTTCGACCACGCCCACCTGCGAATGCGAGGACCAGACCGAATGGCTGTCGAGCGCCGGGGCCCCGGCATTGAGGCGCGTGAGGTCCACCGCCCGGTCGCTGACCTCGAGGATTTCGTCGAAGGGTACTGAGGTGTCCCAGCCGGTCCAGCGCCGCCGCCGGACGGCCGCGCCAGTGGTGAAGACGACGTCGACGGAGCGCGCCTCGGCGTTGACGGTCGCGGGCAGGATGGGCGCGCGCCGCAGCTGCATCGGCAGGGCGACCGGAGCCGCCATGATGGTCTCGGGCATGGCCCTATTCCTTCTCTGTTTCGGATGCGGGGGCGGCCGGGTCACTGGTCGGCCCTGCGGTCGGGTCGCCCGCCTGGGCGCTGCCGGTCTTGGTGACGCGGCGCGGATCGCTGTCGAGCACGAGACCGAGGCCATCGAGCTTGGCGTTGGTCGCGGCGATTTCTGCCAGCACCGCGTCCGGGTTGTGGCCCTGCCGCGCGATGGCCTGCGCCAGCGTCATCGTGCCGGTCCGGATCGCCAGCAGGTCGGCCATTGCGTCCTTGTAGGGATCGACGGCATCGAACTTCGGCGGTGACCATTCCACCGGGACATCCGGCGTCGGAATCTGGCCCGCCGCCCATGCGGCTTCGGTGAACCAGCGCCAGACTGGCGCGCAGAGCATCGGGATGAAGAGCTGCCACTGGACGGCATCGATCATGCGGCGGAACTCGACGAGCCCCGCCCGGATCGAGGAATAGTTGACCTGGGACAGGTCGCCGGTCAGCAGCTCGTAGGGCACGCGGAACCCAGCCGAGATCGTGTGCAGGCTGGCGCGTTTGTATTCGCCATAGCCGCCGGTGGCGGCGGGTTGGTTGAACCGGATGTCCTTGCCGCCGCGGGCATAGGCGATCAGCCCCGGCTCGAACTGCTCGACCCGGTTCCCGTCGGCATCGATCACGGAGGGTGCGATGCCCTGCTGCGCCTCGTCGTCGCCGAAGACGATGGCGGTGACGCAGGCCTCGGTCTTCTTGCGGACCAGTTCGGCCACCTCGTAATCGTCGAGATCGCGCAAGCTGCGGATCACCGGCGCGCCCCAGGGAACACCGCGCGCCTGCGTGCGCTGCTTCTCGTAAACATGGGCGATCTCGGTCGCCGGGACAGGGCGCGATCCGAGCCCGCCTTGCAGCGCGCCCCATGCATCGCCCGGATGCGCGGCATGAAGCCAATAGGCCCGACGCTTGCCGACCGGATCGAACTCGATCCCCTGCACGAGGCGGCCCGCGCCGAGTGCGCCGGACTTGGTGGCGTCTAGGAAGTCGGCCTCCAGTACCTGCAATTGCAGCGGCACCGGCAGGCCGTCGCTGGCGCGCCGCAGGCGACGGCGCACCAGCACCTCGCCCGCTTCGACCATCTCGCGGCAGATCAGCGTCTGCAGACCGTAGAAGTCCAGCTGGCCGTCCGCGTCGCAGTCCGCTGTCCAGCGGGTGAACAGGGCGTCGGCCTTCCCGTCCAGCTTGTCGTCTCCGCTCGCGGCGCGCGGCATGATCCCCGCGCCGATGATGTTGTTCACCAGCACCGCCACGGCCTTGGCCGCATGCGGGTTGTTGCGCACCAGATCGCGCATCCGGTCGCGCAGGAGCGCCCCGGCCACGCCGATCTCGGTGTCGGCCGAGGATCCCGGCGCGCGCCAGCCGTCCGTCCGCCGCCCTTTCGACGCACCATCATAGCCGCGCGCCAGGGTCTCGAAGGCCTGCCGTGCCAGCACGCGGCGGGCCGCCAAGCGCGGGGCGACGGAGGCGATGGCATGGTCCATCCAGGTCGCGGGCATCAGCGATCCCCACGGCTGAAGCCCGCCAACCCGGCCACAGGCAGCGGCCGTGTGGTCCCAGCGATGGCGCGTTCGATGGTCCGGATGCGGCCCAGCAGATCCTCTGCCGAGCCATAGTCGACGGATTTTCCATCATAGCTGACCCGGGTCGTGCCGCTGGCATAGGCGCGGCGGAGTGCTGCGAGTTCGGTTTCCGTCCAGTCGGTCATGTCAGAACCATCCTCCGCGTCGGCCAAGCCAGTCCGACTGCCGTTTTCCCTGGGGTACGGCTTGCGGCTGGTTGACCCGCCCCGCGCCATCGATTTCCGTTGGCGCCGCCCCGAGCTGATCCTCGAGGTCGCGCCATTTTTCGTCAGGCCAGCGGTCCGCACCCGCGATCCAGGCGGCGGCGCGGGCATAGACCCGGCAATCCAGCGCCTCGTTCCTCTCGCGTAGCTTCTGCCATTCGAGTTTTGCGAAGCCGCGCTTGGTGCGGACCGTCACCAGTTGTTCGGCCACGACCTGCTTCAGCCATTCGCTTTCCACCCATGTCGGCAGATGGATCGTGCCGGGCGGGAAAGCCGAGCCCTCGGCGCGTTCCTCGGTGGTTGGCCTCTCCAGCCGTAGGAAGCGATATGTCTCGGCCTTGAAGGTCGAGACCGACACGGTCCAGAGGCGCGCCCCGCGCCGAAGGCGTTTGCCGCCCTCGGTTGCGTCGACGAAGGTCGGTCCCGAGACCGGGCTCGAGCGGTTGAACCCCTCGACGCCCTTCACCGGCGACACCTGCGCGAAGCCTTGCGCCCGTGACCAGGAGTAGACGGCGGGGGCCTCGTAGCCGGTGTCGATGGCAAGCCGCGCGATCCTGAGATGCGCGCCGCGTTCATGCGGCCAGCTTCTGTCCAGCATCGCCGTCAGTTCCGACCACGCGTCGTGCCGGTCGGGTCCGCCCTCGATCACCACGTGATCGACGAGCCAGCTCTCCAGCCCGCGACCCCAGGCCCAGACATCGACCTCGATCCGGTCCTTTTGCACGTCCGCCCCGGCGGTCAGGAACAACCCGCCCGCTGGCACCGTGCCCGGCTTCCACGCCTCGCGCCGGTCGTAAAGCCGCTGCCAGTCCGGCGCTTCGCCGCTTTCGACCCATGTCTCGCCGAGGATGGTGTTGCGGAACGCCTTGATCGCCTCGTCCGACCCTTGGGCCGCCTCCCAGCCACGGGCAATGCGGGACCAGCTGAGCCAGCCCACCGGCGAATAGAACGCTGAGAGGTGATATCCGACCGTGGTCGGGTCAGCGGCGACGGCCGTCGCCCGCCACTCACCGCCCTCCAGCATCGCCGTCTTGTGGTGTTCCGCGATGGGCTGCTCGCAGCCCTCGCAGTGATATTCCGCCGTCTCCGGGCGGCCCTTCTGCCAGCGCAGCCGGTCGAACTTCAGCCACTGCATCGCGCCGCAATGCGGGCACGGAACGAAGAACCGCCGCTGGTCGCTGGCCTCATATTCCCGTTCGATGCGCGACAGCCCCCGGATCGTGGGCGTCGAGACCAGCAGCACCTTGCGCCGGTGCGCGAAGGTCAGCGACCGCGCCTCGGCCAGCGTGACCGGATCGCCTTCCTCGTCGGCCGAGGCCGGATAGGCGTCGACCTCGTCCAGAAAAATGTACCTTGCAGGCATCGATCGCAGGCCGGTGGCCGAGTTGGCACCGGTCAGTACCAGGATGCCGCCGGGGAATTCCTTGGACAGCATCGAGTTGCCCGCATCG
>JBBSSF010000247.1:0-5932 GCA_038242345.1 Hyphomicrobiales bacterium | reverse complement strand
ATGCAGATTTCCCATGTCCCTGGGGCATATGGGAAATCTGCTGATCTTCAGGCGCTAAGGTGCGGTCAGCACTTCGTGCGCCTGGTATGAGGGGGAGTCCGGAGTCGTCCGGACTCCCTTTTTTGTGGCCGCACCCGATCTTTGCCCCATGTGCGGGCCGGCGCCCGATGGACGTCGCGGCGCGGGAGAGGCAGTCTCCTTCATCCGGCCCCAATCCATTCCCATATCCTGGGCCGGACGAGCCGGCCGGTGCGGCAGCGCATGCGGACCGGCCGGGCGCGTGGCATCCGCGCCCGACAGGAACCAGAACAGAGCGCTCCCCCCATGCGGTGATCCGGGGCCGGGGTGCACCGGAGGAGACGGGCCATGCGGCTCAAGGGCACGAACGGCGACGACAATCTGTGGGGCGGCAAGGCCAGCGACACCATCTGGGGCTATGGCGGCCACGACATTCTCGGCGGCCAGAGCGGCAACGACCTCATCTATGGCGGCGCCGGCCCGGATGATCTCTATGGCGTCAACGGCAATGACGTCCTGAAGGGCGGCAGCGATTCCGATCGCCTGTTCGGTGGCAACGGCAACGACACGCTGATCTCGGGCAGCGGCCATGATCTCGTCTATGGCGGCGCCGGCCGCGACCTTGCCTATGGCGACACCGGCTATGACCAGATCTGGGGCGAGGCCGGGCGCGACACGCTCTATGGCGGCACCCTGGACGACAAGCTCTATGGTGGCGACGACGACGACAAGCTGTTCGGCGAGAGCGACAACGACAAGCTCTATGGCGATCTGGGCAATGACACCCTGGACGGCGGCTCGGGCAATGACGAGCTGCACGGCGGCTCGTGGCATGATGTGCTGCTGGGCGACTGGGGCAATGACAGCCTGTTCGGCGACAACGGCAACGACATCCTGACGGGCGGGGGCAATGCCGATCTTCTGGTCGGTGGCAACGGCAATGACACCCTCGACGGCGGCGACGGCAACGACACGCTGAATGGCGAGGCCGGTCAGGATTCCGTCAAGGGCGGCTATGGCGAGGACGTCATTTCCGGCGGCCTCGACAGCGACACCCTCGACGGCATGCTCGGCAACGACTCCCTGAACGGCGAGGGCGGCAATGACAGCCTCAACGGCGCCAAGGGCAACGACACGCTGATCGGCTATACCGGCAACGACATCCTGCGCGGCGGCGCCGGACAGGACAAGCTCGACGGCGGCTCCGGGCGGGACCTGCTCATCGGCGAGTCCGGCAAGGACACCCTGATCGGCGGCACCGGCAACGACACCCTCTATGGCGGTGACGACGCCGACACCTTCACCTTCACCGACAACGGCAACCGGGACCGGGTGATGGATTTCACCGTCGCCGGCGACAGCCATGACGTGATCGACCTCACCGCCAACAGCTATCTGGGCTCGCTTTCGGATGTGCTCGGCGCCTCGGTGGCAACGGAGAAGGGCCTGCTGGTGTCGCTGACCACCGATGCGCCCGATGTCTCCGCCCACACCTTCCTGCTGGTCGGCGTGAAGGCCGCGGACCTCACCAAGGACGATTTCCTGTTCTGATGGCAAGCGGCCCTGAACCGGAGCCGGTGCCATGGGGCGGCGGTTTCTCATGCCAGAGGGGCACAAGGGAAATCCGCTGTCCGTCAGGGATATGGCCCGGGCAGCGCCGCCTGTCCGGACGATGGACCAGAAAAAAGGGCGGCCCCTGAGCGGGCCGCCCTTTTTTGATGAGAGGGCCCCCCGCGCCGGGGCCAGTGTCGTGTCATACCAGGCACGCACGCAAGTGCTGACCGCACCTTGGCGCCTGAAGGATATCGGATTTCTCATATGCCCCAAGGACATGAGAAATCCGCATCGGAATACCAAAGAGTCCTTTTCGAGGATCTCTGGTATCAGCCGGTGATGCGGGAGAAGTCGGCCACCGTCAGGGTCGTGGCGCGGATCGCCGCGAGCAGGGCCAGCCGGTTCGCCCGGAGGGCGGGATCGTCGACATTGACGAGGATCTTGTCGAAGAAGGCATCGACCGGTGCGCGCAGGGCGGCCAGCTGCGCCATGGCGTAGCCGAAATGCTCCACCGACAGCGAGCGCACGACGATTTCCTGCACCCGGCCGATGGTGTCGAACAGGGCCTTTTCCTCGGCTTCCAGCAGCAGCGCCGGATTGACCGGGGCATCGAAGCCGTGGCCGGCCTTCTTCTCTTCCGCCTTCAGGATGTTGGCGGCCCGGCGATAGCCCGAGAGCAGCGTCGCGCCATCATCGGTGGCGAGGAAGGAGCCCAGCGCCTCGATGCGCTTGACGATGACGACGAGATCGTCCTGACCGGAGAGGGCGAACACCGCGTCCACCAGATCATGCCGGGCGCCCTGATCGCGCAGCTGCACCTTCAGCCGGTCGATGAGGAAGGAGAACAGGTCGCCGATCTCGGGGACGCTGGCAAGCGAGCCGGCATCGGCCGGATGGGCGGCAAACCAGTTGGCCATGGCCGGGCTGACGGCATGGGATTCCGCATGCACCCGGAAGATGTCGATCAGCAGCGGGGTGAGGGCCACGCGCTTGTCGTTGGACAGGATCAGCCGGATGACGCCGAGCGCCGCGCGGCGCAGCGCATAGGGGTCCTTGGAGCCCGTGGGCTTCTCGTCGATGGACCAGAAGCCGACCAGGGTGTCGAGCTTGTCGGCCAGCGCCACGGCCACCGAAACCGGGCTTTCCGGCACGCGGTCATTCGGGCCCTGGGGCTTGTAGTGCTCCTCGATGGCCGCGGCGACGGCCGCGTCCTCGCCCTGCACCTCGGCATAGCGCCGGCCCATGTAGCCCTGCAGCTCCGGGAACTCGCCCACCATCTCGGTGACGAGATCGGCCTTGGCGAGCCGGGCGGCGCGCTCGGCCTTTTCGGGGGCGGCGCCGATCAGCGGGGCGATCCAGTGGGCAAGCGCCGCGATGCGGTTGACCCGGGCGCCCTGGGTGCCGAGCTTTTCCTGGAAGACGATGGCGTCCAGCTTCGGCAGGCGCTCGTCGAGGGGCAGCTTCAGGTCGGTGGCATAGAAGAAGCGGGCATCCGACAGGCGGGCACGCACCACGCGCTCGTTGCCGGCGACGATCGCCGCGCCGCCATCGGTCGCCTCAAGGTTGGAGACCGGCACGAACCGGTTGGCCAGCCGCCCGGTGGCCGGGTCCTTCAGCACGAAGCACTTCTGGTTGATGCGGATGGTGAGGCGGATCACCTCGTCCGGCAGTTCCAGAAAGTCCGGCTCGAAGGAGCCGACGAGCACCACCGGCCATTCGACCAGACCGGCGACCTCTTCCAGCAGGCCCTCGTCCTCCACCAGATCCAGCCCGAGGGCGAGCGCCCGGTCCTTGGCGTCGTGGAGGATGATGTCCTTGCGCCGGTCGATGTCGACGACGACCTTCGCCCGCTCCAGCGCCGGCACATAGTCATTCCAGCGCCGCACGCGGATGTCGCCCTCCGACAGGAAGCGGTGGCCGCGGGTGACATTGCCCGACGACACCCCCTCGATGGCAACCGGGATCAGTTCCGGCTCCTCGGTCTCGGTGCCGAAGGTGGCGACGATGGAATGCAGCGGCCGCACCCAGCGCAGGCTGCCCGAGCCCCAGCGCATGGACTTCGGCCACGGGAACCGGCGGATGGTCTCGGGGATCAGGTCGGCCAGAACTTCCGGCGCGGCGCGGCCGGCGACCGTGCGGCGGGCGACATAGAAGGAGCCCTTCTTGCCGTCGTCCACCACCGCCGCCTCCTCGAGGGAGGCGAGACCCGAGGCCTTCAGGAAGCCCTGAATGGCGCCATCGGGGGCGCCGACACGGGGCCCCTTGCGCTCCTCGGTGCGGTCCGGGGCGTGGCCGGGACTGCCGGTCAGGTGCAAGGCGAGGCGGCGCGGCGTGGCGGTTGCCACCGCGCCCTCATAGGTGAGGCCCGCGGCCACGAGGCCATCGGTGACGAGGGCCTTGAGGTCATCCGCCGCCCGGCGCTGCATCCGAGCCGGGATCTCTTCGGAGAAGAGTTCGAGAAGAAGGTCGGGCATGGGTCTCTCTTGAAGATCTTGGCGCCGGTCGGGCTCTCCGGGAGGTTCCGGCCGGACGGAGGCAATGGCGGGGCCGCACCGCTGGCCGCGCGGGTGGTACCACAGGAAGCGCATCCGCGTCACCGGCCGGCACGCGGGGATGTGTCTTTTTCATGCCCGCGGGGCGAACCATCGGGCGGGATCGTGCGTTCAACCGGTGTCGTCGACGAAAAGGACCCGTGTCGTCAGTAAGGAGAAGAGATCATGTCCCGGACGCTGCTTGTCGGTCTTGTCGTTGCTCTGGCCGTCGGAATCGGTGTGGTGAGCTGGCAGCTGCATGAAGAGCGCAAGGATGATGTAAGCATTGAACTTGGACAGAGCGGTCTGAAGATCGACAGCAACTGACCGGAGCGCGACGGGCGCCCCGGTCAGGGAGAGCCTTCAGGGCGTTGCCAGATAGGTGATGACGAAGGCGTTGACGATGTCGATGAAGAAGGCCGACACCAGCGGCAGCACGATGAAGGGCAGCGGGGCGGGGCCGTGGGTCTTCGTCACCGCGCTCATGTTGGCGATCGCGGTGGGCGTCGCCCCCAGCACCACGCCGATGAAGCCCGAGGACAGCACTGCCGCATCATAGTTGCGCCCCATCAGCGGATAGACGGCGAACATGGTGTAGGCCGCTGTCACCAGGGTCTGGACGGCGAGGGTGATGACGATGGCGATCCCCAGCCCCTTGAGCGCCCACAGCTGCATGCTCATCAGCGACATGCACAGGAACACGCTGAGGCAGAGTTCCGAGATCAGGGCGAGGGCGCGCGAGCGGGCCGGCCAGTCTTAGCGCGGCGCCAGCCGCGGCACGATGTTGGTGAGGGCGATCGCCGTCAGCATGCACAGCAGGAAGAGCGGCAGCTTGAGGCCGAGGCTGGCCACCACCTCCTCCAGGGCATAGGCGATCAGGATCACCACATTGAGGATCAGGATCGTCCGCATCAGGCCGATATGGGTGATGTCGGCGCCGGTTTCCTCGGCCTGCTCCACCGACAGGCCGACCACCGGATCCGCTTCCAGGGAGGTGCCGGTGAGCCCCTCGCGGCGGATGATCGCCCGCGCGACCGGGCCGCCGACGACGCTGCCGAGCACCAGGCCCATGGTCGCCGAGGCGATGCCGACTTCGGCGGCATTGGTGAGGGCGAAGTTCTCGCTGATGATCGGCGTCCAGGCGAGCACGGTGCCATGCCCGCCGATGAGGGCGGCCGAGCCCAGCAGCACCGCGATGCCATCGGGCAGGCCGAGCAGGTGGCTGGCGGCCAGCGCCACGCCATCCTGGACCAGCAGGAACAGCACCGTCAGCACGAGCAGGATCAGGAAGGGCCGTCCGCCCTTCAGGAGGTCCGAAAGGCGGGCGTTGAGGCCGATGCCGGAGAAGAAATAGAGCAGCAGCGTGTCGCGCGCGTCGAGCTGGAAGGCGAGCTCGATGCCGGCGAAGCTGCGCAGCGCCAAGGTGACCAGGGCGGCAAGCAGGCCGCCGGTCACCGCATCCGGAATGTTCCAGTCCCTGAGGGCCGTGATCCGGGCATTGATGTGAACGCCCGCGAAGAAGACGACGATGGCAAGTGTCACGGCCATGAAGCCGGGCACCGGGATGGTGGTGTCCATGGTCCCCAAGTCCCCCGAATGACGGTCCGGAAGGCCCCGGGGATCTGGCTGTCCCGTCCCGCTCTCCCGCCCGCCGGCGCTGCGGCGGGATCGGGATGTCCCCGTTCTGATCCGTGTCCGGGCTGCCGGTACCCCCGCGCCGGCAGCCGGCCCCCGGGCCGGCCGGAACCTCCCGGGGGATCGGCGATGCGATGCCCGGAACCCCTGTCGACTCGACGTCCGGGCGTCAGGATAGACCCGGCGCGCCGGAT
>JBBSSF010000246.1:0-5932 GCA_038242345.1 Hyphomicrobiales bacterium | reverse complement strand
CTGCTGCCCTTCAGGCGCTAGAGCATTTTCAAGCGAAGTGGATACCGGTTCGCGTGAAGAAAATGCGTAAAATCAAAATACTAGAGCGTTTACCGTGAGCCGAAGCGAACGGAAAATGCTCTAAGGTGCGGTCGGCACTTCGTGCGGCTGGTATGAAATGGAAGCGGAAGGGTCCCATGTCCCGGTCCAGTCGCGGTCTCGCCCTGCCATTCCAGGCCGCCGAGGTGCGGCTGGACGCGCAGCCTCCGGCCTTTGTCGGCGGACAGGCGGCGGAAATCGCTGCGGACTGGGCCCGGGCCACGGCGGAAAATCCGAAGCTCTTCAACGGCCGGGTGCTGCTGTTCGACCGGCCGGAGCTGAAGGGCGGGGTGCTGAAGTCCGCCGCCCGGCCGGTGGATTTCGCCGCCTTCCATTACTGGCTGTTCCGCGAGGACCGGGATCCGCGCCTCGCCAATCTCTTTGCCGCCGCCGCCCCGCTCTCCTCCGATGGCCGGCTGATCCTCGGGCGCATGGGGGAGGGCACCCTGCTGGAGGGCTCGGTCAAGCTCGCCTGCGGCACGCCGGACCTCAATGACGTAACCGCCGATGGTCGGGTCGATCTGGACGCCTCGCTGCTGCGGGAGCTGGCCGAGGAAACCGGTCTCGACGGCACCACCGCCCGCGCCGATCCGGATTTCCTGCTGGTCGACGATTTTCCCTTCGTCGCGATCGTGCGGGTGCTGCGCTTTGCCGAGCCGGCCGCGGTGCTGCTGGAGCGGGCAGCCGCCTTCCTCGCCGCCGATCCCGATCCCGAACTCAGCGCCGTGCTGGCGGTGGCGAGCGCCGCGGAGGCCCGCGCCCTCGGCGTGCCGCCCTATACCCGGGTCATTGCCGAGCGGCTGCTGCCGCCCTGAGGCCCGGCCCGCTCCCCGGCGGCGGGCGCTGGCCCGGCCCTCGCAAGGCACGGATTTCCTTATCTCCTTCAGTTGCATGGTTCCGTCTGCGGGGGCGGCCGGGCGTCCGCCCGGAGCCCGCCGGCAGGGGGCTGCCTTTCCCCGTGGGGGTGGCGTCCGGGCCCCCGCGTCCGGGCGTCCTCTTGTCTCGGCGCCCGCTTCGGCTCATCGTCCTCGACCGGCCCGTCAGAAGGTCCGGTTGAAGAGGGAAGGCCGATCATGTCCCGCCGCTATGCGATCCTCGATGTGTTCACTGACCGGCGGCTGGCCGGCAATCCGCTTGCCGTCGTCCTGGATGCCGAGGGGCTGGACGATGCGGCGATGCAGAAGATCGCGGCCGAATTCAATCTCTCCGAGACGGTGTTCGTGTTTCCCGCCGACCAGCCCGGGCTGACGGCGAAGGTGCGCATCTTCACGCCGGCGCGCGAGCTGCCCTTTGCCGGCCATCCGACCGTGGGCACGGCGGTCTATCTCGCCAAGCCGCGCTGCGAGCTGATCGGCGGCGACTGCAAGGCCGTCATCGTGCTCGGCGAGCAGGTGGGGCCGGTGCGCTGCGGCGTGCGGCTGGCGGCCGACGGCTCCGTCGGCGCGGCCGAGTTCGATCTGCCGAAGAAGCCCCGCTTCGTGCGCGGCGGCGGATCCGTGGAAGCGATCGCCGCCGCCCTCGATCTCGATCCGCGCGACATCGGCTGCGAAAATCATGTGCCGACGGTGTTCGAGGCCGGCGTGCCCTTCGCGTTCGTGCCGGTGCGCGATCTGGATGCCGCCCGCCGGGCGCGGCCGGTGCCCCAGCTCTGGGACGCGGCCTTTGCCGAGGATGCCCGTTCCGCCTTCCTCTATTGCCGCGAGACGGTGCGCCATGACGCGGCCTTCCATGCCCGCATGTTCGCCCCCGACATGGGGATCGGCGAGGATCCGGCGACCGGCGCCGCCGCCGCGGCCTTCGCCGGCGTCGTGCAGCGCTTCGATGCCCTGCCCGATGGCCGCCACGCGGCCGCCATCGAACAGGGCGTCGAGATGGGCCGCCCGTCCTTCATCCGCCTGGAGATCGAGATCCAGCGCGGCCAGATCCAGAATGCCCGCATCGGCGGACAGGCGGTGCTGGTCGCCGAGGGCACCCTGTTCGTCTGAACGCCAGTTTCAGGGGCCGGACGGGCCGGGCCTGTCCGGTGCCGCAGCGATCGGGCCGGCAATTTCCGGAGGCGGAAGTCCGGGGCCGACCCTCGGCCAGCGACGGCTGCACCAGGCGCTGCGGGACAAGGCCGGGCTGCCCGCCTTTTGTCCTCTTCGGTCAAGAAATGGGCGCCGGACAGCGGAGTGGCAAACAGTGCCGGGACCCTATCCCGCGGGCGGGACAGGCGGTCTTCGCCCGGCCCGGGGTGCGCCCGTCGGCCGCGCCGATACGGTCCACAGATTGCATCCATACCGCGAATGGATCTGCGACAACCGCAGGCGGGCGACATTTCTGCGGGTGCCGGATGGGCGGGATCGGCCTGCTCGGGGCAGCAAACGGGTTGAAGGAGGCCGGCCGGATGGCGGCGGCGACTATGGGGGATGAGGCGGACTTCGGTCCGCTGCTTCTGGAGGCGGTGAGCCTCACGAAGCGGTTCGGCACGACGACGGCCAATGATCGGGTGAACCTGCGGGTGGCCCCGGGCGAGGTACATGCGCTCCTCGGCGAGAATGGCGCCGGCAAGTCCACGCTGGTGAAGATGCTTTATGGCGCCCTCCAGCCGAGCAGCGGGTCGATCTGCTGGAAGGGGCGCGAGACGGTCATCCCGAGCCCTTCGGCTGCCCGGGAACTCGGCGTCGGCATGGTCTTTCAGCACTTCTCGCTGTTCGAGGCGCTGTCGGTGGCCGACAACATCTCGCTGGCCCTGCCCAAGTCGCGCACCGGCCGCGATCTGCCGGACACCATCGCCCGCGTGTCGGCCGATTATGGCCTGCCGCTCGATCCCCGCGCCGTCGTCGCCGACCTGTCGGTGGGCGAGCGCCAGCGCATCGAGATCGTGCGCTGCCTGCTCCAGGAGCCGCGCCTCGTCATCATGGACGAGCCGACCTCGGTGCTCACCCCCCAGGAAGCCGACCAGCTTTTCCTCACCCTCGACCGGCTGGCTGCGGAAGGCTGCGCCATCCTCTACATCTCCCACCGGCTGGAAGAGGTGAAGCGGCTGTGCAAGGCCGCCACCATCCTGCGCCATGGCAAGGTGGTGGGCACCTGCGACCCCTCGGGGGAGACCGCCGGCAGCCTCGCCCGCATGATGGTGGGCGCCGACGTGCACGCCATCACCGCCGAGCACCGGCCGTCCACCGGCAACACCCGTCTGGCCCTCGACCGGCTGGATCTGGCCGCCGACGGTCCGTTCGCGGTGGCGCTGAAGGGCGTCACCCTCGACGTGAAGGCCGGCGAGGTGGTGGCCATCGCCGGCATCGCCGGCAACGGCCAGGGCGAGCTGTTCGACGCCATTTCCGGCGAACGCACGACGAAGCCCGGCGCCGTCTCCTTCGACAGCGTGCCCGTGGGCAATCTCGGCGTGACGGCCCGGCGCGGCCGGAATGCCGCCTTCGTGCCGGAAGAGCGCCTCGGCCATGGCGCCGTGCCGGGCATGAAGCTCTCCGACAACGTCATCCTCACCCGCCATTCGGCGACGCCGGGGCTGGTGCGCGCGGGCTTCGTCAACGAGGCCGAGGCGAAGGCCATCGAGGAGCGCATCGCCAAGGCCTTCGACGTGCGCTCGCTGCACAAGAACCCGGAGGCGCGCGCGCTGTCAGGCGGCAACCTGCAGAAGTTCGTCGTCGGCCGCGAGATGGACCGCAATCCCGGCATCCTCGTCGTCAACCAGCCGACCTGGGGCGTGGATGCGGGCGCGGCGGCCCTGATCCGGCAGGCCCTCATCGACATGGCGCGCGGTGGCGCGGCCGTGCTCGTCATCAGCCAGGACCTCGACGAGATCTTCGAGATCGCCGACCGCATCGCGGTCATCTCGCGCGGTCACCTGTCGGCGGCCGAGCCGGCAGCTGCCATGAACCGGGAACGCATCGGCCTGCTGATGGCCGGTGGTGCGGAGGGCTCCCATGCTGCGGCTTGACCTCATCAAGCGGCCCGAACGCTCCCGGCGGATGGCCCTGCTCTCGCCGCTGATCGCCATCGGCCTGACGGTGGTGTTCGGCGCCATCCTGTTCGCCGCGCTCGGCTATGATCCGGCGGCGGCGCTCTATGTCTTCTTCATCGAGCCGCTGACCAGCTCCTGGTCGCTGGAAGAACTCGCCGTGAAGGCGACGCCGCTGGTGCTCATCGGCGTCGGTCTGGCGGTCTGCTACCTGTCCAACTCCTGGAACATCGGCGCGGAAGGCCAGCTCGTGGCCGGCGCCGTGGTCGGCTCGATCCTGCCGGTGATGGCCCCGGACTTCCAGACGCCCCTCACCCTGCCGCTGATGCTCGTCATGGGCATCATCGGCGGCATGATGTGGGCGGCGATCCCGGCGGTGCTGAAGATCCGCTTCGGCGCCAGCGAGATCCTCACCTCGCTGATGCTGGTCTATGTCGCCCAGCTCGGCCTCGACTGGCTGGTGCGTGGCCCGTGGCGCGATCCGGCGGGCTACAACTTCCCGGAAACGCAGATGTTTTCGGAAGCCGCGCGGCTCGTGACCTTCGGCGAGAGCCGGCTCCATGCCGGTGCCATCTTCGCCCTCGTCGCCGTTGCGGCGCTGGCCGTCATGCTGGCCAGGACCCTCAAGGGCTTCGAGATCAAGGTGCTGGGCCAGGCGCCGCGGGCCGGGCGCTTTGCCGGCTTCTCCCAGCCGAAGATGGTGCTGTTCACCTTCCTCGTCTCGGGTGGTCTGGCCGGGCTTGCCGGCATCTCGGAAGTGTCGGGCACCATCGGCCAGCTGCTGCCGACCATTTCGCCGGGCTATGGCTTCACCGCCATCATCGTCGCCTTCCTCGGCCGGCTGAACCCGGTCGGCATCCTGGTTGCCGGTCTGGTGCTGGCGCTCACCTTCCTCGGCGGCGAGGCGGCCCAGGTCACGCTCGGCATTTCCGACAAGATGGTGCGTCTGTTCCAGGGCATGCTGCTGTTCTTCGTGCTCGCCTGCGATACCCTCATTCTCTATCAGATCCGGCTGCGCGTCGGTGGTCCGGCCCGGGAGGCGGCGCAATGAGCGGCCTGGAAGCCATTCTTCTCACCGTTATCACCGCGGCGACGCCGCTGCTGCTGGCGGCCATCGGCGAACTGGTCACGGAACGCTCCGGCGTCCTCAATCTCGGCGTCGAGGGCATGATGATCGTGGGCGCGGTCGCCGGTTTCGGCGGCGCCCTCATGACCGGCTCGCTGCTGATCGGCGTCATCGCCGCCATGCTGGCCGGCATGGTGCTGGCGGCCCTGTTCGGCATCCTCACCCTCTATCTGGCCACCAACCAGGTGGCCACCGGCCTGTCGCTCACCCTTCTGGGTCTCGGCCTGTCGGGCATGATGGGCGAGGGCTTCGTCGGCCAGCCGGGCCTGCGCCTCGACCAGATCCACATTCCGGTGCTCTCCGACCTGCCGTTCATCGGGCCGGTGGTGTTCGGGCAGGATCCCCTCGTCTACCTGTCCTTCGCGCTGACGGCCGGGGTGTGGTGGTTCCTGTTCCGCTCCCGCGGCGGCCTCGTGCTCAGGGCGGTCGGCGACAATCATGTCTCGGCCCATTCGCTCGGCTATCCGGTGCTGAAGGTGCGCTTCCTGTCGGTGCTGTTCGGCGGGGCGTGTGCCGGTCTCGGCGGGGCCTACCTGTCGCTGGTCTATACGCCCCAGTGGGTGGAAGGCATGACGGCGGGCCGGGGCTGGATCGCGCTGGCTCTCGTGGTGTTCGCCTCCTGGCTGCCGGGCCGGGTGGTGGCGGGAGCCTATCTGTTCGGCGCGGTGCTGATCCTCCAGTTCCACGCCCAGGCGGCCGGCATCGGCATTCCTTCCCAGGCCATGTCCGCGGCGCCCTATCTCGCCACCGTCATCGTGCTGGTG
>JBBSSF010000245.1:0-5935 GCA_038242345.1 Hyphomicrobiales bacterium | reverse complement strand
GGTCACCCTCGGACGTCCTGTCCTGTTCGTCTGGCGGGGCGGCGGGACAGGGCAGAAAAAAAGGCGCCCGTCCCGCCGGACCCGTCGGGGTCGGAAGGACGGGCGCCTCCGGGATTCGGGGGCGGTTTTCCGCGGCCCTCAGCGGGCGGACGGGGGATCCGCCGTCGGCCACAGCCTGTGGTGACCATCGGTGCGCGGAGGGGAGGGCCCTTCCGCGCGCCGGATCAGGCGAGCGCGCCGTGGCAGTGCTTGTACTTCTTGCCGGAGCCGCACGGGCAGGGCTCGTTGCGGCCGACCTTGCCCCAGCTGTCCGGGTTGGCCGGATCGCGCACCGGGGCCTCGCCGGTCTGGTAGCCGATGGTGGCCGGGGCGTCGATCACCTCGACGCTGTCGGCAAACAGGTCCGGCCGGGTTTCGGCGAATTCGCCGGGCTCGGGCGCCATCGGCTCCTGGAACTGGATCTCGATGCGCATGAGCTGGGCGGTGACGGCCGCGCGCAGGTTCGACAGCAGCGCCTCGAACAGGCCGAAGGCTTCCGTCTTGTACTCGTTCAGCGGATCGCGCTGGGCATAGCCGCGGAAACCCACCACCGAGCGCAGATGATCCAGCGTCGCCAGATGCTCGCGCCACAGATGGTCGAGGGTCTGGAGCAGCACGCTCTTTTCCACATGGTGCCAGATCTCGGGGCCATAGGCCGCGAGCTTGCGGGCGGCATGGGCGTCGGCGGCGGCCTTCACGCGCTCGCGCACTTCCTGGTCGGCGATGCCTTCCTCGTGCGCCCACTCGTCCACCGGCAGGTCGAGGGAGAGCTGCTCGGCCACCGCCACCTTGAGGCCGGCGGTGTCCCACTGCTCCGGATAGGCCTGGGGCGGGATGTGGCGGGCAATCAGCAGGTCGATCACCTCATGGCGCATGTCGGCGACGGCATCGGAAACGTCGTCCTCGCTCATGAGTTCGAGCCGCTGCTCGAACACGACCTTGCGCTGGTCATTCATCACGTCATCATATTTGAGGACGTTCTTGCGCATGTCGAAGTTGCGCGCCTCGACCTTCTGCTGTGCCTTCTCCAGCGCCCGGTTGATCCAGGGATGGATGATGGCCTCGCCTTCCTTCAGGCCCAGCTTCTGGAGCATGGAATCCATGCGGTCCGAGCCGAAGATGCGCATCAGGTCGTCCTGAAGCGACAGGAAGAAGCGGGAATGGCCGGGGTCGCCCTGACGGCCGGAGCGGCCGCGCAGCTGGTTGTCGATGCGCCGGCTTTCATGGCGCTCGGTGCCGATGACATAGAGGCCGCCGGCTTCCAGCGCCTGCTCCTTGCGGGCCGCCACCTCGGCGCGCAGCGCCTCCTCGTGGGCCTCCCGCTCGGGACCGTCGGGGAAATCCTTCAGCTCCTCGCGGATGCGCATTTCCAGATTGCCGCCGAGCTGGATGTCGGTGCCGCGGCCGGCCATGTTCGTCGCAATCGTGATCGCGCCGGGGACACCCGCCTGGGAGACGATGTAGGCTTCCTGCTCGTGATAGCGCGCGTTCAGAACCTGGAACACCGGCGTCTTGCCGGCGGGGGCGCCCAGCTGGGAAACATCGCGCTGGCGGAAGCCCGAGCGCTTCAAAAGATCGGCCAGCTGCTCCGACTTCTCGATCGAGGTGGTGCCGACCAGCACCGGCTGGCCACGCTTCTGGCAGTCCTTGATGAGCTCGACGATCGCGTTGTACTTCTCGGCGACCGTCCGGTACACCTCGTCATCATCGTCGATGCGCTTGATCGGCAGGTTGGTCGGGATCTCGACCACATCGAGCTTGTAGATGTCGAAGAACTCGTCCGCCTCGGTGGCCGCCGTGCCGGTCATGCCGGCGAGCTTGCCGTACATGCGGAAATAGTTCTGGAAGGTGATCGACGCGATCGTCTGGTTTTCCGGCTGGATGCGCACCTTTTCCTTGGCTTCCAGCGCCTGGTGCAGACCTTCCGAGAAACGCCGGCCCGGCATCATGCGGCCGGTGAACTCGTCGATGATGACGACTTCGTCATTCTTGACGATATAGTGCGTGTCGCGCTGGAACAGCTTGTGGGCCTTCAGCGCCTGCTGGAGATGATGGACCGTCGAGACGTTCTCGATGTCGTAGAGGTGCTCGCCCTTCATCAGGCCGGCCTCGGAGATCAGCTGCTCCAGCTTCTCGTT
Source organism: Hyphomicrobiales bacterium (assembly GCA_038242345.1). Lineage (GTDB taxonomy): Bacteria > Pseudomonadota > Alphaproteobacteria > Rhizobiales > Segnochrobactraceae > JBBSSF01. Next base: position 3,758 of record JBBSSF010000245.1, on the reverse strand, counting down.
GCCGGCTTCGGTGAAGGAGGCGGCGCGCTGCTTCTCGTCGACCTCGAAGTCCTCGTCGGTCAGATAGGGGATGAAGGCGTCGATGGTGGTGTAGAATTCGGACCGGTCGTCCAGCGGGCCGGAAATGATGAGCGGCGTGCGCGCCTCGTCGATGAGGATGGAGTCCACCTCGTCGACGATGGCGAAGGCATGGCCGCGCTGGACCATGGCGGCGCGCTCATATTTCAGGTTGTCGCGCAGATAGTCGAAGCCGAATTCGTTGTTGGTGCCGTAGGTGATGTCGGCGGCATAGGCGGCGCGGCGTTCCTCGTCGTCGAGGCCGTGCACGATGACGCCGGTGGACAGGCCGAGGAAGCCATAGAGGCGGGCCATGGTCTCGGCGTCGCGGCGGGCGAGATAGTCGTTGACGGTGACGACGTGGACGCCCTTGCCCGGCAGGGCATTCAGGTAGACGGCGAGGGTGGCGACCAGGGTCTTGCCTTCGCCAGTCTTCATTTCGGCGATCTTGCCGTCGTTCAGCACCATGCCGCCGATGAGCTGGACATCGAAATGGCGCATGCCGAGGGCGCGCCGGCTCGCCTCGCGCACGGTGGCGAAGGCGGCGGGCAGGATGTCGTCGAGGGATTTGCCGGCCGCGAGCTCTGCGCGGAACTCGGCGGTGCGGGCCTGAAGTGCGGCATCGCTCAGCGCCTTCGTCTCGTCTTCCAGCGCGTTGATCTGGGCAATGCGGGCGCGATAGGCCTTGATCCGGCGATCGTTGGGCGAGCCGAACAGCTTCCGGGCGAGGGCGCCGAGACCGACCATGAGTGACGTGTCCTTGAACCTTGATGGCGACCTTACGGCTTCGGAGCGGTCGCGACGGGAATGGATGTAGGCAGTTCGCGCGTCCGCGGCAAGCCGGATGGCGGATTCCGGCCGATCGGCGCGGTCTTTCGCGGGTCGCAGGCCCGTCCCCGGGGCGAGGGGCCGGGCAGGAAGGAGAGGCCGTCGCCCGCCAGGCCCCGACGCAGGCGCCGCCCCGGGTCGACGCCGGACGACCCGGTGCGGACGGGCAGGGGCAGACCTGGGGGCAGGGTCAGGGCGGCCGGGATCTGGGCGTCTCCGCAATGGGGAAACCGGACGCGCCGGGCCCGTCGGAGCGTGTCCCGCGGCCGGGCATCCGGCGCCGGCAGCACCGCCGGCAGCGTCCCGAGGGATAGGCGGCGCCCCCGCGGTTGTCAACGGAACCGGTTTCCGACAGAGTGCCGCGGCCTCGAATGCCGTGAAGTTGGCCGGAGACCGACATTTTCCCGCCCGAATGCACGTGCAGCGAGGACGCGGCCCCTTGAAAACCGGGCCGTCCGTCTCACGAAGGACCCACCGGATGTTCTTACGTCTCCCGTTTGCCGCCGCCGCCGTTGCGGCCGTGCTCCTGGCGCCGGCCGGCGCCTTCGCCCAGGATGCGGCGCCGCCGACTGCGGCCGACCTCGCCCAGGTCGTGGTCCGCGTCGGCGACACGACGATCACCGAGGCGGATCTCAAGTTCGCAGCCGAGGATTTCGAGCAGGAACTGGCCCAGGTGCCTGCCGACCAGCGGCGCCGCATCCTGGCCGACGTGCTCGTCGACATGCAGCTGATGGCCAATGCCGCCGTTGCCGACGGTCTCGACAAGAGCCCCGAATTCGACGCCCGCATGGCCTTCCTGAAGACGCGGGCCCTGCGCAACGCCTTCTTCCTCCAGAAGGTCGCCGACAGCGTCACCGACGCCGACATCCAGGCGCGCTATGACGCCGAGATCGCCAAGGCCGAGGCGCCGGAGGAAGTGCACGCCTTCCACATCCTGGTGCCCACCAGGGATGAGGCCGTCGCGATCATCAAGGATCTCGACAAGGGCGGCGATTTCGCCAAGCTCGCCAAGGAGAAGTCCCAGGATCCGGGCTCTGCGGAAGAGGGCGGCGATCTCGGCTTCTTCACCGCCGGCCAGATGGTGAAGCCCTTCGAGGAGGCGGCCTTCGCGCTTCCCGTCGGCACCTACACCAAGGAGCCGGTGCAGTCGGACTTCGGCTGGCATGTCATCAAGGTGGTGGAGAAGCGCAAGCAGGCGGCCCCGCCGCTCGCCCAGGTGGCGCCGCAGATCCGCCAGATGCTCGTGCGCGAGAAGTATGACACCGCCATGGCCGCCCTGCGCAAGGACAGCAAGATCGACTATGTCGACACCACGCTGACCCCGCCGGCCATGCCGGCCGGTGCCCCGGCCGGCGCCCCGGCTCTCGACGCTCCGGCTGCCGCGCCCGCTGCTCCGGCGAAGTGAGGCCGGCCAGCCGATTTCCCCTCCGGCCACCCGGCCGGAGGGTTTTTTTGTCCGGAGTGTCCGTCGATGCAGCTCTACCGTTTCCTGACCGGTCCCGATGATGCGAGCTTCTGCAAGCGCGTGTCGGCCGCCCTCAACAAGGGCTGGGCGCTCCATGGCAGCCCGTCGCTCACCTTCGATGCCGTCACCGGCCGGGTGATCTGCGGGCAGGCGGTGACCAAGGAGGTCGCCGGCGTCGACTATGGCGACGACATCAAGCTCGGCGAGTGGTGACGTTCCGCCGGCGCGGGCGATCGGGGGCGGTGTCTTCCGGCCTTACCGGACCGTCACGTCATAGCGCAGCGTCACGCAGCCCTTGCCCCGGATGCCGTGGGCTCCACAAAGCTCAAGGGCAAACATGTCCTTGCCCCGGAAGCCGGCCTTCGGCTCGTAGGAGAAGCTGAAGCGTCCGTCCTTTGCGACTGTGCCATGGCTCGGCTTCTCGGTCAGCGTGAGGCTGGAAAAGCTGTACTGGCCGCCGGCGCGGAAGAACACGCTACAGCTGTCACCGGAATCGACCTTCACGATTGATGTCTTGCTGGCGCCAGTCAGGTCGAAAGAGAAGTTGCTGACCTCGCAGCCGGCCCAGGCAGACGCGGGCAGGACGGTCGACAGGGCGAGAACAAGGCAGGCCGGCAGGAAACGGGGTCGCAGCGACATCTGGGTGTGACCTTGCGGGATGAATCGGGGCTCCTCATGATGCGCGTCATGATTGAGCCGGCTCCCGGGTAGCACGGGAAATGCGCTTTTATCAATTTGGAGTTTTGGTTCGCGGGTAAGTGCGCGCGGGTATGTCCGCGCGGGTGCCGGCGTGATGCGGCGGGCGGTCCCGGGAAATCCGCCGCCTGTTCAGGGGCTCGTGCAGTCAGCCGCGTCGCCCGGCCTTTACCGGCCTGTGCCGGCTGCCCGCGCGATCATGCGGGCGGCGGCCCGACGCTTTTCCGCGCCCGGCTCGATGTCGCCGGTCAGCAGGCGCACCCAGTTGAAGCCGAACACCAGCTCCTGGAACACGTCGCCGTCCACATCGTCGGCCACCTCGCCGCGGGCCCGGGCGCGCTCCAGTGTCAGGTCGAGATGGCCGCGGATGTGGTCGACATAATCCTGCAGCGCCGGCCGCGCCGCCGGGTTGGACTGGGCCTCGGCGATGATGCAGCGCACCGCCGCGCCGCCGGGGGTCTCGCGCCAGAAGCGCCACAGTTCCCGGAACAGGAAATCCAGATCGCCTTCCAGGCTGCCGGTGTCGGTGTCGGTCTGGCACGGCTTCTGCCGGGCGTGGACCGCCAGGATGAGGGCCGCCCGGGTCGGCCAGCGGCGATAGAGGGTCGGCTTGCCGGCGCCGGCGCGCCGCGCCCCCGCCGCGCCGGAGAGCGCGGCCGGCCCGTCGGGCGAGAGAAGCTCCTCGGCCGCCGCGCGGATCGCCCGGGCGCGC
>JBBSSF010000244.1:0-5945 GCA_038242345.1 Hyphomicrobiales bacterium | reverse complement strand
TCGCCACCCGTTACGACAAGACCGCCGACAGCTATCTCGGCTTCGTCCTTATCGCCTCAGTCCGCCTCTGGATGCGAGCCTTTGTCAACAGAACCTAGACACACGCGCCCGCGCCCTGTCCAGCAGCCGGCAGGCGCTCCCGCACCGGCAACGACGCCGGCAACGACGCCCGCCCCGATCGCACGGATATGCGTGCCGCCCGATTGAGCGGCGGCAGGTGAAAATTTAGCCTTGCCGCAAATGTATGGAAGACCATACTTTTAGACAAAGGCGATCGGGTCGTCCTGAGGTCGAGGTCACATGTCAGAGATCGTGTCACCTGTTCCCGTCAGTGAAAGCGAGTGGGGCTTCCCGCCGCTGGACCGCTCGTCGCCGCTGCCGCTCTATGCCCAGATCAAGCAGCGTCTGATCGGCATCCTCCAGCGCTGGGAAAATGCCGACCGGCGCTTCTATTCCGACGAGCAGCTCTGCGCCCTGTTCGGGGTCAGCCGCGACACTGCCCGGCAGGCAGTCTCGGCCCTGGTGCAGGAAGGGCTGCTGGTGCGCAACCGCGGTCTCGGCACCTTCGTGGCCATGCACAAGCTGGAGGAACACTTCAGCCCGGGCATGGACTTTCAGGGGCAGTGGGCCGCCACCGGCACGCCGATGCAGTCGACGCTGCTGGTGTTCGAGCGCCAGCCGGCCGACGACACCGTTGCCGCCGCCCTGGAGATCCCGGCCGGAACCGAGGCGCTGTTCATCAAGCGCGTGCGCTCGGGCGCCGGGGTGCCGATCGCCATCGACCATCGTCACCTGCCGGCCGATCTCGTGGCCGACTGGACCGAGGAAACGGCCGCCGGCTCGCCCCTGCACCGGCTGTGGCAGAGCGTCGACCTGAAGACCGGCGACTTCACCATCAAGGCCAGCCTCGCCGGCCCGGAAGAGGTCGAATATCTGCACCTGAACCCGGGCGCCCCCGTGCTGATCCGCTCCCTGCGCTATCGCGACCAGACCGGCCGGCTGGTACTGGCCGGCCACACCGTCCACCGGGCCGATCTGGTCCGCTACTCCCTGAGCGTCCCGCTCTCCCGCGACGGCGGCGGCGCCGTGCGGGAGGGCGCCTTCGACCGCAGCGGCGTGCACGAGGACTAGAGCATCTTCCGTTCGCCCCGGCGCACGGTAAACGCTCCAATCTTTTGAGGTTACGCATTTTCTTCACGCGAACCGGCATCCGCGCCGCTTGAAAATGCTCTAACCGTCCGGATCCCGTCGGCCATCCGGGGCGCATGATTTTCTCACCCGCCCCGAAAAAAGGAACTTTTGCTCCTCGCTGGCTACCCGCCAGATTTCATATGTTCCCGTTGCCGATCAATGCCACATTGATTGCGTCTTTCCGATTTTCTGGAAAGTTTTTATGGCGTGACAGAGCCTCATCAATCCGTGTCCTGCTGTAACAGGCATGAACCGGAAAGGGGGATCTGTGCCCATGATCGAAAGTGTACGCACGACAGGGCCCGCCTCTGGAAGGCGGGTCAAGGATCAACTGCGCGCTCAGGCGCTCTCTGTACCGGAGGTCGAAGATGCATTTCGGACGACGCCGCTTCCTGCACCTTGTTTCCGCAGCCGCGCTTGTGGTCACGGGCGCCGTGGCCGGCCCGGCCGCCGCCGACGAGACCGCGCCGCTGCGCGTCGGCTCCATCCTGTCGGTCACCGGCCCGGCGGCCTTCCTCGGCGAGGACATGAAGGCCGGTCTGGAGCTTGCGGTCGAGGAAATGAACGCCGCCGGCGGCATCGGCGGGCGCAAGATCGACTGGACCTATTATGATGCCGAAAGCCAGACCCAGAAGGGCATTTCGGCCACCCGCCGTCTCATCAGTCAGGACAAGGTCGATGTCATCCTCTCCGGCGGCAACATGAGCGGCATCGCGCTCGCCATGGCGCCGCTGGTCAACGCTGCCAAGGTGCCCTTCATCTCCAGCGAGGGGGCGCTGGCCATCGTCACCCCGGTCGACGAGCGCAAATATGTCTTCAAGAGCACCGTCGATGACGGCGATGTTCTGGACCGCATCGCCGATTATTTCGACAAGAAGGGCATCAGGAAGGTCGCCCTGCTCGCCGACACATCGGGCTTCGGCCAGGGCGCCGTCGCCCAGATGAAGCTGGTGGCGCCGAAGCGCGGCCTCGATGTGATCTACGAGTCCTTCGGCCCGGCCGACACCGACATGCTGCCCCAGCTGACCCGGATCCGCGACAGCGGCGCCGAGGCCATCATCAACTGGACGGTGACGCCGGCCGGCGTGGTGTTCCTGAAGCAGGCCCAGCAGCTTGGCCTCGGCAACATCCCGCTGATCCACAGCTACGGCTTCGTTTCCGCCGACTACATGAAGCTGGCCGGCGACGCGGCCCAGCCGCTGCTGCTGGCGAGCCTGAAGCTGCCGGTGGGCGACCAGCTGCCCGACAGCGATCCGCTGAAGGCCGGCATCCTGAAGCTGTTCGAGTCCTACAAGGCCCGCTTCGGCCGCATGCCCTCGATCTATGCCGCGGAATCCTATGACGCCGCCCTGCTCGCCCGCGAGGCGCTCGGCCATGTCGATGGCGACCCGGCCCGCATCCCCGAGGGCATGGAGAAGATCAAGGACTTCGCCGGCATCTCCGGCGTGTTCACCTTCTCTCCGGAACGTCATTCCGGCCTGTCGAAGTCCGACATCGTGCTCGTCAACTGGCGCGATGGCCGCTTCAACCTCGTCGATTACGAATAATCATCCGGATGCCGGATCTTTTCGAGGACTTGCCATGACCCTGTCGCGCGATATGTCGCCCCAGCAGGCCTTCGAGGCGGTCGAGACGCTGCTCGACTCCCCGGAGAACCGCTTTCCCCTGAGCTTCGAGTCCGGGCTGCCCCGGATCCGGGAGCTGTTCCACGCCGCCACGCGCAACCAGTGGGACCCGAAGACGGACATCGACTGGGACGCCTTCGACCCCAGCCTCTACACCGAGGAACAGCGCGACGCGGCCCGGCTCTACTGGAGCCGCCGGGCCTGGAGCGAATATGGCGCGATCTCGGAAAGCCCGGCCCTTCAGGTCCGCTTCGGCGTGGAGGGACGCCCCTCGGACATGCAGCTGTTCTTCACGCTGCGCTCCCAGGAGGAGGCCCGCCACGCCGAGGTCTGCCACGCCATGGCGGAAAAGCTCGGCGGCTATGTCGACAAGCCGGTGCAGGCGCTGTTCCAGGGCTCGGTTTCCACCCATGGCGTGCGCCGGGCCGCCCTCAGCGCCGATGTTCCGCTGGAAGGCATCATCGCCGCCCTGGTCTGCACTGCCGAGGAGATCGCCTTCGATGTCTTCCGGCATCTGAATGATGTCACCCATGATCCGGTGGCCAAGCAGATCGTCCGGGCCATCATGCGCGACGAGTCGCGACACTGCGCCTTCGGCTGGTTCTTCCTGGAATCCGTCTGCGAAACCCTGACGGACGAGCAGAAGAAGATGGTCGAGGACGCCGTCATCACCATGATGGAGAAGGTGGAACTCAACGGCTACCACAGCGCCTGGCTGGCGCCGGAGAACCCGGCGTCGCTGGCCGAGATGGCCGCCGACCGGGTGACCTACGAGGCCGGCCTCGGCGCCACCGTGGAGGAGGCGGAAAAGCCCGTCTTCATCGCCACCGTGCAGCGCATCCGCGAGCGCATGCAGGCGCTCGGCATCACCCTGCCGCCCTTCACCCACCCCAAGCTCGGAACCATCTGAGATGCCCGCTCTTTCCGAACCGGTGCCGGCGTCCGCAACCCGGGCCCTGCCGCCGCTGCGGCTCCTCGTCGAGCGCCGCTTTCCGCTGGAAATGAATGTCACCCTGCCGGACATCCGCGCCCTCTATGATGCCGGCAAGGCCGGGCGCTGGAACCCGCAGCGCGACATCGACTGGAGCGCCCTCGATCCGGCCGCCTTCGACCCGGCGACCCGGGAGGCGATGCGGCGCACCTGGAGCCGGCGCGCCTGGGCGGAGGCTACCGGCCTCACCGAGACCCCGGCCCTGATCGTCCGCCTGTGCCTGGAGACCGGCCGGGAGATCGACCCGAAATTCTACCTGACCACCCGCAACACCGAGGAGGCCTGGCATGTCGAGTGTTTCGACACCGTGGCCGAGATCTTCGGCGGCCGGGTGAACCGGCCGGCCTCTCCGGCCTATGACAGCGTCTTCAACCGCAATCTCCACCGGCGCATCCTCGATGCCGGCCAGCATCTGGACGGCTATGTCGCCGCTCATGCCGCCTTCGAGGACGGGCTGGAGCTGGAACTGTGCCGGCTCTGGCGCGCCCGCACCACCCATCCGCAGATCGCGCGGATGCTGGACTTCATCATCGCCGACCGGGAGCGCCATGCCGCCTTCGGCTGGCTCTATCTGGCGGCCCGCGCCCCGGCGTGGACCGACGCCGACCGCGCGGCGATTGCCGCCGAGCTCGTCGCCTATGTCCAGGAGGTCGTGCTGAAGGGCTATCACTGCCCGTGGCTGGCCCCGGAGCAGGCCGATGCGGAAGCCCGCGCCGATGCGCTGGTGGCCGCGGCCGGGCTTGGCGCCGCGCCGGCGGCCGACGAGGAGGAGGCGCTGGCCGCCTATGTCGGCCGGTCCCGCACCCGGCTTGCCGAGCTGGGCGTGACGCTGCCGCTCTTCAAGACCAACCGCATGCGGACATTCTGAGAGGCCCCATGCAGACCGGAACAGCCTTTCTCCAGCTGCTCGTCGCCGGCATCGGCACGGGCAGCGTCTATGCCCTCATCGCCCTCGGCTTCAACGTCGTGTTCAAGAGCACCGGCGCCATGAACTTCGCCCAGGGCGAATGGGTCGTCATGGGCGGCATGATTACCGCCCTGCTGCTGGGATCCGTGCACAGCGTCGGGCTTGCCTGCGTGGTGGCGGTCATCCTGGTGGGGCTGTTCGGGCTGCTCTCGGAGCGGATCGTCATCCGGCCCATCCGGCGGCCCGACGCCCTCCTCATCACCCTCGTCAGCATCGGCCTGGCGATCTGCACCCGCAGTCTGGTGATGATGGTGCTCGGCAAGAAGCCGGTGGGCTATCCGGGCTTCTCGGGCTCGGCGACCCTGACCCTTGGCGGCGTCGCCATCGAGGCGCAGACCCTGTGGATCATCGGCATCACCCTCGCCTTCCTCGCCGTGATGCACGTCTTCTTCGAGCGGACCATTCTCGGCAAGGCGCTGCGGGCGGCCGCCGCCGACCGCGAGGCCGCGGCCCTCGTCGGCGTCAACGTCGAGAGCACGGTGCTCGTCTCCTTCGGCATCGCCGCCCTGGCCGGCGCGCTGGCCGGGGCGATCATCACCCCGCTCACCCTCGCCTCCTACGAGCAGGGCGCCATGTTCGGCTTCAAGGGCTTTTCGGCCGCCATGCTCGGCGGTGTCGGCAGCCTGCCCGGGGCCGTCCTCGGCGGCATCGTCCTCGGCCTGCTGGAAGCCTTCGGCAGCTTCTACATCTCCTCCGCCTTCAAGGACGCCATCGCCTTCGCCGTGCTCCTGCTGATCCTGTTCGCCCGGCCCTCCGGCCTCATCGGGCGCGCCGACATCGTGAAGGTCTGACCTGCCATGGCCTCTCCCGTCACGACCACCCCGATCGCCCCGGCCGCCGAAATCCGGCCGGGCACCGCCCCCGCCGGACGCCGGCTGTCCGATCGCACCGGCCTCGTGCTGGTGTGGCTGGTGCTGGCCGGCATCCCGCTGGTCGCCCCGAACGCCTATGTGATCTCGCTCGCCAACATGGGCCTCATCAACCTGATCCTGATCGCCGGGCTCAATCTCGTCATGGGCTTCGGCGGACAGATCTCGCTTGCCCATGCCGGCTTCTTCGGGCTCGGCGCCTATGCCAGCGGCGTGGTCAACGTCCATTTCGGGCTGAGCCCGTGGCTGGGCCTGCCGCTGGCCGCACTTGCCGCCGCCCTCGGCGCCCTGGTGATCGGCCT
>JBBSSF010000243.1:0-5951 GCA_038242345.1 Hyphomicrobiales bacterium | reverse complement strand
TCCAGCTTCAGCCCCGTGACCGAGCGGGCGATGCCGAGTCCGCCGCCCCAGGCGCGATAGCCTTCCTCAAGCGGCTGGTAGACGCACGGGATGCCCTTGGAGCGGACAGCCGCCACCGCCGGCGACCACATCGACTGGATCACCACCTCGCCCGACGCCATCAGGTTGACGGACTCGTCGAAGGACTTCCAGAACGCCCGGAACTGGCCGGCCTTCTTGGCATCGGTCAGGATCTTGATGGTGGTGTCGATCTCGGCCTTGGTCATGTTGCCGATGTCGGCATATTTGATCGCGCCCATGGACTGGCAGATCATGCCGGCATCCATGATGCCGATGGAAGGAATGTTCACGATCGCGGTCTTTCCCTTGAAGGCCGGATCCATGATGTCCTTCCAGTTCTTGATCGGCCGGCCGACCAGATCCGGACGGATGCCGAGGGTGTCGGCATTGTAGATGGTCGGGATCAGCGTCATCCACTGGGTCGGCGTCGGCGCGAACTTCTTGGACTCGAAGCCTTCCACGAAGGAGACGGTGTTCGGCGCGGTGCCCTGGGCGACCTTCGACTCCGGCGTCAGCTTGCCGGTGGTGAAGATCGGCACGATCTGGTCGAAATATTTGATCTTGGTGGTGTCCATCGGCTGCAGCACGCCGGTCGGGAACACCTTCTTGCAGATCCAGTATTCGATGTCGGCGATGTCGTAGCTGTCCGGCTGGGTCACCGCCCGCTGGGTGATCGCGTCGGAATCGAGCGCGGTCATCTCCAGCTTGAAGCCGAGATCTTCCTTCACCTTGTCGGCGATGGCATTGAGGTTGGACACGCCGGTGCCGAACTGGCGCAGCGTGATGTCCTTGATGTTCTGGGCCCAGATGGTCGGGAAGCCGGTGATGGCGCCGGCGCCGGCCGCCACACCCACGGCCGCAGCCGATCCCTTCAGCACATCGCGCCGGGACAGGCCCTTTGCCGGGGTCTTGGCGTCTTCGTTGGACATGATGGTCTCCTCGGAGGATGAAGGGGATCCGGACTGTCCGGCCGCACCGTCTGGGCCGCGTCCCCGGACCCGGGGGTCTCGACTGTCACTGCCCCGGGCGGCCGCCCGCCCGAGGGTCCTCATGGCATTCCGCGGCGGATTTCTCATCTCCTCGGAGTATCTGAGAAATCCGATGTCTTTCAGGGGCGCGGCGCTGTCAGCCCCGCGTGTCCCCGGCAGGACGCCTCAGGCAGCCCTGCCGAGCAGATGGAGCTGTTCGACGGGCCACCACATCGGCACCGCCTCCCCCACCTTCAGCGGAGCGGCGAAATAATCGGCCTCGGGCAGGAGCGCCGACAGTTCCTCGTTGCCGGGAATGTCGAACACCACCTGCACCCGGGCCCCCTGATATTCGATCGAGCGCACGAGGCCGGTGAGGCCGAGCCCGGGCTCCGGCGCCGCGCCGAGGCGCACCTTGTCGGCCCGCACCGCCACTTCCACCGGCGCGCCGGTGGCCACGCCCTTGCCGACGGGAGCCGTCAGCTCCAGCCCGCCGGCGGTGGCAAACACCGCCCCGGCATCGCCGATGGAGCGCACGGTGCCCGCGAGCACGTTGTGCTCGCCCATGAAGCGGGCGACGAAGGCCGTTGCCGGCGCATTGAACAGGGACTGCGGATCGGCTGCCTGCTCGATGCGGCCGTCATTCATCACCACCGCCAGATCCGAGAGCGCCATCGCCTCTTCCTGGGAGTGGGTGACGTGGATGAAGGTGATGCCGAGCTGGCGCTGCAGGCGCTTCAGCTCCTGGCGCATCTGCACCTTGAGGAAGGGATCCAGCGCCGACAGCGGCTCGTCGAGGAGCAGCGCCTGGGGATCGGTGATGAGGGCGCGGGCCAGCGCCACGCGCTGCTGCTGGCCGCCGGACAGCTGGGCGGGCTTGCGCGCCGCATAGGGCTCCAGCTGCATCAGCTTCAGCATGTCCATGGCCTTGGCGCGCCGCTCGGCCTTCGCCATGCCCTTCATCTTCAGGGAGAAGGCGACATTGTCGACCAGATCCAGATGCGGAAACAGCGCATAGCTCTGGAACATCATCGCCGTGCCGCGCTTGGCCGGCGGCAGGTCCGTCACATTGGTGGCACCCAGCACGATGTCGCCCTTCGACACCGTCTCGTGACCGGCCACCATGCGCAGCGTCGATGTCTTGCCGCAGCCCGACGGACCCAGCAGGCAGCAATAGGCCCCGGCCGGAATCTTCAGGCTGACATTGTCGACGGCCACCGCGCCACCGGGATAGATCTTGCTCACCGAGACCAGCTCGATCGCCGCCGCTTTCGACATCCGCTCCTCCGCACTCCGCCGGGTCGACATCCGCCCCCTCTAGAGAGCACAGCGCGTGCCAAGCCGGAGCGACCCCGGAATTTTTATGATTCCTCCTTGCTACGCAATAAATTAGCCAAATTGTCCCTGCCCCCGCGCACGCCAGCGCGCTGCCAAAAAAGTGAGCAATCGATTTTCAAATCGTGTGCAGACTGATTATGAATTGGATACAATGGACATAGCGATATGATACGATCAACGGAGGCACTGGTACCCGGGCAAGGCGGGGTCTATATGGGATTCTTGCTTGTCCTGTCGTCTCGCCGTGGATCGATCGCCTCCCATGCACAAGGGTCTCGTCAGAACGCCCGCCTCCCAGCGGAGCAAGCCGGGCGCGACGGCCGCCGATATCGCCCGTTCGATCCTGGATGCCGTGGTGGAGCAGCGCCTGCCGCCGGGCACGAAGCTGGCGGAAGAGGATGTGGGAACGCTGTTCGGCGTCAGCCGGACGGTGGTGCGGGCGGCCTTCCAGTCCCTCGCCCATGAGGGTGTGATCGTGCTGGAGCGCAACCGTGGCGCCTTCGTCGCCCGGCCGAGCGCCGAGGAGGCGCGCAATGTGCTGGCGGCCCGGCGCCTGATCGAGCCGCAGATCGCCCGGGAGGTTGCCACCCGGGCGACGCCGGCCGACATCGCCCGGCTGCGCGAGCACATCGAGGCCCAGCGCGAGGTTCTGGCCCGGGATGCGCGCGATGCCGGGCTGCGGCTCTCCGGCGAGTTTCACATTCTGCTGGCTGGCAGCCTCGACAATCCGCTGATTGTGCGCATTCTGCGCGAGCTGATCGCCCGGTCGTCGCTGGTGATCGCGCTCTATGGCCGCAGCCGGGTTTCGGTGTGCAGCATCGAGGATCATGAGCAGCTGGTGCGCGCGCTCGCCGCAGGCGACGCCGAGGCGGCGGCCCACGCCATGCACCATCACATCGACGACATGGAAGCCGATCTCGATCTGGAGACGCCGGAAGAGCGCCCGATCGACCTTGCCAGCGTGCTGGCGCCGGCGCGACGCCCCGCGCCCTGATCGCCCCGACACTTCCGAGCCTGTTTCAAAAGCCGGACGGGTCGGCGCGGCGGGCTCCTCACGCGCCCGGGCTGCCATCATCCGGCGGACTCGATGTCCGGCATCAGGCCGGCGCGCCAGAAATCCCGCCCCTTCTTCAGCCGCCGGCTTCTGATACCAAAGATCCTTGAAAAGGATTCTTTGGTATTCCGATGCAGATTTCCCATGTCCCTGGGGCATATGGGAAATCTGCTGATCTTCAGGCGCTAATACCAAAGATCCTTGAAAAGGATTCTTTGGTATCCCGGTGCAGATTTTCCATGTCCCTGGGGCATATGGAAAATCTGCTGTCCTTCAGGCGCTAAGGTGCGGTCAGCACTTCGTGCGCCTGGTATAAGGTATGGTCGGCACGTGCGTGCCTGGTCTGAAACAGGCTCAGGCCGGCGACGTGGCCGTCTCGTACAGGGCGCGGAACGCGACGGGCTGCCCATAGAAGCGCGAGGCCAGCGCCGAGACATGGTCGACCGCGCCGGTGGTGAGAAATTCCCGCCGCGGCGTGCCGGAGCAGGAAAATTCCGGGTGTCTGTCCAGATAGTGTTTCAGGCTCGTGGCCGTGACCGCGGACTGGGACACCATGCGCACGCCCGGCGGCAGTTCCCGCACGAAGAGATGCTCGATCAGCGGATAATGGGTGCATCCGAGGACGCAGACGTCCGGTATTCCCTCCGCTTCCAGAAGCGCCCCGACATAGTGCCGGACCCGCTCGCGGAGGACATCCTCGGGGGCTGCGTCCTCGATGAGCCGCACCAGATCGGGACAGGCCTTCTGGCTGACCCGGATTCCCGGGGCGCGGTGGTTGATTTCCTTCACATAGGACCGGGTACGCACCGTGTGGACGGTGGCGAACAGGGCGACGTGCAGGGACGGGGCCGCGGGCGGCGGCAGTATATCGGCGACCGACTGCCAGGGCACGCCGGTGATTTCCTCCACCACCGGCACGATGACGCCGATGACCCGGCGGGACGGATGGGTGACGGGCAGCCAGGTCTGCTGCAACTGGCGCAGGCCCGTCGCCGCTGCGGTGTTGCAGGCGAGGATCACCAGCGTGCAGCCGCGGGCGAACAGATGCTCGATGGCCTGCAGGGTGAGGCTGTAGATCTCGGCGGGCGAGCGGTTGCCGTAGGGCGCATTCGCATGGTCGCCGAGATAGAGGAAGGACTGGTCGGGCAGCGCGCGTTCGAGGGCGCGCATCACGGTCAGCCCGCCGCTTCCCGAGTCGAAGACGCCGATCACTCCAGCCCTCCCCTGTCGCCCGCGCCCGTCCGGTCCTGCGGCATGAGCCGGAGTCAGTCACAGAGAGTCTAAGGACATTGCTAACGCGCAGGCGGAACCGGGGGAAACGGCCGCGCCGCGAGCGGATGGCGCAGCCCCTGCAACGGGCGAGCGGACACCGCTTCCGCCCGGAGGGGGGCCGTATGGTGGCGGGAACAATGGCGGCCCCATCGGCGGCGCGCATCGGGCCGCAAACAGCCATCGCGCGCCGATGGGGCCATGTCCGGCAGAGCGGATACGATCGGAAAGTGGCGACCCCGGCGTGACTCGAACACGCAACATCCTGCTTAGAAGGCAGGTGCTCTATCCGGTTGAGCTACGGGGCCATCCGGGCCGGACGACGTCCGTCATCCGGCGGGAAGACGTGCAAAGGCGTCCGTCACCGGGGAGAGCCGGCCGGTCATCGGGCGCTGCGGCGATCAGTGGGTCCAGGGCTGGACGCGATCGAAGCGGAAATTGTCCGAGTAGCTGGCGCGCTTGCGCTCGCGCTCATGGGGCTCGGACACCTCGTAGGCGATCCCCTCGCGCTCGGCGTAGGCCACCGCCTCTTCCTTGGTGGGGAAGCGCAGCTTGACCTGCTGGTTCATGTCGCCGGAGCCGGTCCAGCCCATCAGCGGCTCGATCCGGCGCGGCATCGCCTGCTCGAATTCGAGAACCCATGCATGCGTCTTGCCACGACCGGACTGCATTGCGGTCTTGGCCGGCTTGTAGATTCGCGCAACCATCTGAGCCTCATCCGCCCCGTCTTGAAACCCATTGCCGACGGCCGCCGCCCGAACGAGAGCCGCAGCCGGCACCCTGTCTGCCCGGGCGACCCGGCCGGGCTGGTCGGGGCAGCAAGATTTGAACTTGCGACCCCCTGCTCCCAAAGCAGGTGCTCTACCAGGCTGAGCTATACCCCGACGGCCGACAAGCTACCGACTCCCTAGCGTTTTCGGCGGGGCATGGCAAGCGTCACGGCGCAATCGTTCAGAACAGAAAGGAGCCAAACACGGGATCAAAAGTCAGGGAGTCCCGGAAAAGTCCCGGATTATGTTCCGTGAATGTTCTCGTTCCGAAGGGGGGCTTCCAGAACGCTAGATCACAGGAAGTACGGCCCGTCCGGCGCGTGCCGGACGCCGTGTGCGATGTCCGGGGGGAGCCCCCTGCCCCGGCTTCTCGCGACAAGACGCCGCGTCGAGGCCGACCCGGACGCCACCTTTCGGGAATCGCCCCGCTCCGGGGCGGAACTCCGCCCCGCGCCGCGGCCCTCATCCCGCGGGCGGCAGTCGCGCATAGCC
>JBBSSF010000242.1:0-5965 GCA_038242345.1 Hyphomicrobiales bacterium | reverse complement strand
CCGGGTTCGAGGGAACGACGGGTGGGGCGCCGATCTCATACACGGTCTCGAGCGACCCAGACCCGTGCGGTCTCCCACCCGTCACCGCATCGGGCAGCTTAACCGATCGCGGTGGCGATAAGTTACAAGGACGCCGCCTCCTATTCGGGGCGGCACGTGTGGTGCCGCGGGAGTCTTTCCGGCGGGGGGAGGTCGTGGACGCGGAGGTCGCGGGGCGGTCAGGACAAGCGCGAGGCGCGGTGATGCCGGCGCGCGCGGAGGTTGATGGCGGACACCACCGGCACCCGGGTGCCATGGAAGACCGTGTTTCCGGCGGCCAGCAGCGGGCGCTCCCGGAGATAGGGGACATCGCCCCGCAACAGCGTCCGCTCGGACTGTCCTCGACGAGGAGCAGCTCGGGGAGCGCGCCGGCTATCCGATCCGGAAGGCCCGCTTGTGGCGGAAGCGCTTGGCGGACACCTCCTCATGGCCGCCGCGGGAAAGGTGTGCGTCGAGGGCCGCGAAGCTGTCGGCCGACAGGGTCAGGTCGATGTCGCCATGGGGGCGAAGCGGGCGGAGGCCGAGGGTCTCCTCGGTCCAGCCGGCCGAAGCGGGCGCAGGAAAGGCTGGCCGTCTCCAGCCCGGCAGGCGCCGAGGGGACAAGGTCCGGCGCGCTGGCGCGCGGGCATGGGGATGCGGGCCCTAAAAAGGAAGCCCGGCCGCTCGGGGGAGCGGCCGGGCCCTGGATCTGCCGGAGGCGGAGTTGCGTCAGCCGTTGGCGATGTACTGGGCGCCGTTGACCGTCATCACCGCGCCGGTGGTGAAGGCGGCGACATCGGAGGCGAGGTAGGTCACCATGCCGGCGATCTCCTCGGCCTTGCCGAGACGGCCGACCGGGATCGACGAGATGATCTTCTTCAGCACCTCGGCCGGAACCGCCGCCATCATGTCGGTGTCGATGTAGCCCGGGCATACCACGTTGCAGGTGATGCCCTTGCTGGCATTTTCCTGGGCAACGGCCTTCGTGAAGCCGATCACGCCCGCCTTGGCGGCGGAGTAGTTCGGCTGGCCGATCTGGCCCTTCTGGCCGTTGATCGACGACAGCGAGATGATGCGGCCGAAGTTGCGCTCGCGCATGCCCTCGATGACCTGGCGGGTCATGTTGAACACGGAGTCGAGGTCGGTGTTGATGACCTGCTTCCACTGCTCCAGCGTCATGCGATGCAGGGTGGCGTCCCGGGCGATGCCGGCGTTGTTGACGAGCACGTCGACAGGGCCGAGCTTTTCCACCACGGCGGCGACACCGGCCTTGCAGGCCTCGAAGTCACCCACGTCCCACTTGAAGGTGGGGATGCCGGTCTCCTCGGTGAACTTGGCAGCGGCGGCGTCGTTGCCGGCATAGTTCGCGGCAACGGAGAAGCCGGCCTCCTTGAGGCCGACGGAAATGGCGTGGCCGATGCCGCGCGTGCCGCCGGTGACGAGTGCGACGCGAGTCATAGTGAAGTACCCCCTCGGTGTGCTGGAGCGGTTATCTCCGGACGGGGCTTCCTCCCGCCGGATGCCGCTCTCCTTTGAACTGGCCTGTCCGGCAGACAGGCACTGGCACACATTTCCCCAATGTCGGCCCGCACATGCGACCCGACAGTCCGCCCGCGCGACCGGGCGGCGTGATTGAACGGAGTCCTGGATGTGCCGGTGTCCCCTGCCGGGACTTCCGCCCCGGTCCGTCAGGGACCGGGGCGGGAGAAGGTCAGGGCCCGGCGGCGGGCGCCGGCCCCTGGTCGCGGGGCGGGATCAGCGCTCGACGGTGAGCGCGACGCCCATGCCGCCGCCGATGCAGAGCGTGGCGAGGCCCTTCTTGGCGTCGCGGCGCTTCATCTCGTGGAGCAGGGTGACGAGGATGCGGTTGCCCGAGGCGCCGATCGGGTGACCGATGGCGATGGCGCCGCCATTCACGTTCACCTTGTCGGTGTCGAGGCCGAGGCCCTTGTTGACCGAGATCGCCTGGGCGGCGAAGGCCTCGTTGGCCTCGACGAGGTCGAGATCGCCAACCGACCAGCCGGCCTTGGCAAGGGCCTTCTGGGAGGCCGGGATCGGGCCCGTGCCCATGATCGCCGGATCGACACCGGCCGTCGCCCAGGAGGCGATGCGCGCGAGCGGCGTGATGCCCCGCTTGGCGGCCTCGGCGGCCGTCATCAGCACCACGGCGGAGGCGCCGTCATTGAGGCCCGAGGCGTTGCCGGCCGTGACCGTGCCGTCCTTCTTGAAGGCCGGGCGGAGTTTCGCCAGCGCGTCGACCGTTACGCCCGGACGGATGAACTCGTCCAGATCGATGATCTTGTCGCCCTTGCGGTCCTTGAGGGTGATCGGGACGATCTCTTCCTTGAACTTGCCGGCCTTCTGGGCCGCCTCGGCGCGGTTCTGGGAAACCGTCGCGAAGATATCCTGCTCCTCGCGGGTGATCTGGAACTTCGTGGCAATGTTCTCGGCCGTGATGCCCATGTGATAGCCGTTGAAGGCATCCCACAGACCGTCCTTGATCATCGTGTCGATGAAGTTCAGGTCGCCCATCTTCTGGCCGGCCCGCAGATAGGCGGCGTGCGGCGAGAGCGACATGCTCTCCTGGCCGCCGGCAACGATGATGTCGGCATCACCGGCCAGGATCTGCTGCATGCCAAGGGCGACCGCGCGCAGGCCCGAACCGCAGACCTGGTTGAGGCCCCATGCGGTGGAGCCTTCCGGCAGACCGGCGTGGATCGCGGCCTGACGGGCCGGATTCTGGCCCTGCGCCGCCCCCAGAACCTGACCGAGGATCACCTCGTTGACGTCGCCCGCCTCAACGCCGGCGCGCGCGATCACTTCCTTGATGACCGCCGCGCCCAGAACGTGGGCGGGGGTGGCGGCAAAGGCGCCGCTGAAGGATCCGACCGCGGTGCGGGCGGCGCTGGCAATGACGATGTCCGGAGTCCCGCTCATGGCTGTTCCTGGCTCCCTGAAGCTCTGGTCCTCGTGCGGGATCGGCCCCGCATCCAGAAGTGAGGAAGGGTTGTCCTTCCCGGTTCCGGCGCAGGATAACCAATTCCCGCCTTCGCGCGTTGAACTAGATCACTATCGCCCGAGGCACTGTCAACCGCACGTATGGTCCCGGCACCGTCAGAAGGATGTCATTTTTCCCCCCATGCGCGGTTGCAGACGCCGGAATGCACGCCGCGGTGCAGAAAAAAGTTGGACTTCCTCGGTGGGCGCCCTATCGTCGCGGAGATCACGATCCATCGCATGCCCAGCCTCCGGGGTAACCAATGCCAAAAAGCAGCGACCCCACGGTCATCAAGAAGTACGCCAACCGCCGGCTGTATAACACCGGCACGAGCACCTATGTCACGCTGGAAGATCTCGCCGGTATGGTCAAACGCGAAGAAGACTTCGTAGTCTTCGATGCGAAGAGCGGTGAGGATATCACCCACGCGGTGCTGACCCAGATTATATTCGAACAGGAAAACAAGGGGCAGAGCCTGCTGCCGATTGCTTTCCTGCGGCAGCTGATTCGCTTTTACGGCGATTCGATGCAGAATCTGGTTCCGAGCTATCTGGAATTTTCCATCGCGTCGCTCACCCGCGACCAGGACAAGTTCCGCCACCAGATGGCGCATGCTTTCGGCGCCGGCGCATTCGATGCGCTTGAGGAGCATGTGCGGCGCAACACCGACATGTTCGACCGGGCGATGCGCATGTTTCTGCCATTTGGCGCCGTTGCCGAGCCGACCCGGCTTCCGGCGCCGGATACCCGCTCCGCAAGCGAGGATCTGGACGAAATGAAGCGCCAGCTGGCGGATCTTCAGAAGCGTCTGGACATGATCTCGACCGAATCGCCTGCGCCGGCCGATCTGGCCGCGCCGAAGGAGCCGCCGGCGGGCGCGTGAGCCGCGACGCTTCTGGACACGGGCCTGCCGCGGATTGGGCCGGCGTTCCTATCTCTTTGAGATTATTGGGAAATCTTCCGTCTGGGCGGGCGGGATCCGGTCCGGACCACGGCCCGTCCCGGCCGTGATGTGACGGGACCAACAGGACGCAGAACCGGGGTCCGGCGGTGTGCCGGGCCCCGTTTCCATGTCTGGCGGTGGCCGTCCCGGTCATACCAGGCGTACGAAGTGCTGACCGCACCGCGCGCCCGAAGAACAGCAGATTTCTCATATGCTCCAATGGCATGAGAAATCTGAACCGGAATATCAAAGAGTCCCTTTCAAGGATCTTTGGTATCAGGTGTCGCTGTCGGGCTCGCGCGGCTCGGCGGTGCGGGAATCCAGGGCGACGATGCGGTTGCGCCCGGCCGCCTTGGCGGCATAGAGAGCCTTGTCCGCAGCGCGCAGCAGGGTTGCGAAATCGGTTGCCGTGGCGCGGTCGGTGGCGACCCCGAAGCTCGCCGTCACGGTGCCGGAGGGCAGCGTGCCGATCGAGGCCGTCGCGATCGCGGCCCGGAGGCGCTCGGCCAGCTCCGCCATGCCGGTGGGGCCGAGGCCGGACACCACCACGCAGAACTCCTCCCCGCCCCAGCGCGCAATCAGATCATAGGGCCGGACCTTCTGGCGCGCGATTTCCGCCACGGCCATCAGCACGAGGTCGCCGGCGGCGTGGCCATGGGTGTCGTTGATGCGCTTGACGTGGTCGAGATCGAAGATGCAGGCGGACACCGTGGTGTTGTCGCGCATCGCCCGGGCGAAGGTCGCCCCGGCCTCCTCGATCAGCCAGCGCCGGTTGCCGAGGGCGGTCAGCGGATCGGTCATGGCCTGACGGCGCAGTCCGTCCAGGGTCGCTTCCAGCCGGATGATGAGGGTCTCCACGCCCGAAGCGATCCGCCCGACCTCGTCCTCCCGCTTCAGCCCGAGCCGGCTGAACCCCTGGCCGTTGCCATAGGCGACGATTGCCCCGGCGATGCGGTCCAGCGGGCGCAGCAGCACGCTCATGGAACGGATCGCCACGATCGTCCCGACAAGCGTCGCGCCCAGACAGATGATGATGATCGGCCCGACGGCGGGATCGTCAGACAGGAGCAGATAGAGAATCAGCGCGATCAGCGGCATGTGAACCGCCACAAAGCAGATCGCAAAGGTTTTTATCGCGAGTGACGACCGAATCGGTGCCAGTATTCTTTCTCTCGCCATAGGCATGATCCGCTCCGGAACATTATGTCATCGCGCTAGAGTATTTTCTGCTTGCGCCCGCTCATCGAAAGGCGCAGCAGATATTTGATCTTGCGCACTTTCTTCATGCGAGCCAGTCTCGACTTCGCCTGAAAATACCCTGGAGCGCATTCCGGCCCCCAAAAGGTTCACGGAAAACACTCTAGAACTTTGATTTTACGCATCTTCTTCACGCGAACCGGTAGCCACTTCGCTTGAAAATGCTCTCATACCAAAGATCCTTGAAAAGGACTCCTTGGTATTCCGATACAGATTTCCCATGTCGCTGGGGCATATGGGAAATCCGCTGATCTTCAGGCGCGTGGGTACGGTCAGCACTTCGTGCGTTTGGTCTAAACGGCAGGCTCCGGTGTCGGAGCGATGCTCCGGCCCGGTCGGGGATGCGTCGTCAGTCGGGGTGGACGGGCAGCGGGAGAATGCCTGTCCAGGCGGGCACCGGCGGGTGCATTCGGTCGGGCCCCCGGGGCGTGTCCGGTCTTGCCGGTCGCGCGGATCGGACATCGCTGCCTTGCGCCAGCGCTGTTCCTGAAGATAGACCATAGGTGATTATACGCAATAGCGTCCCGGCCGGCGCTTCCGGTGGCGGCGCGCGGGCGATCGGCTCGGCCTTGCGCGGCAGGATTCCGCAATGATCTGAAAGATAACGGAAATCCTGTGCGTCGCGGGGAGATCGCCGCTTCGGCCCGACGGGCGGTCCATGCCCGGCGGCGGACGCTTCCGGCGGCGGGCCGGGGAAGGGCCCGCCCCGCTGCCGGCAGCTGCGGCATGCCCGGTGAGCAGAATGTGGT
>JBBSSF010000241.1:0-5965 GCA_038242345.1 Hyphomicrobiales bacterium | reverse complement strand
GCCACCCCCCCGGATGACCGGGAGATCCACCGGCCGCACAGCCGGCGCGCCACCGGCCGCAAGGCCGGAACCCGACACTGACGCTCAAGCCCCCCCCGGACAGGGGCGGCGTGGCGTCACCCGACCCCTGCCCCCGGCCCGTCCCTCCCTGCCGCCCCCGGCGGCAGGCGGAGTCACCGCCGGCGGCAACGGATAGCGGAGCCGGCCCCGGAATGTTCCGGAGGGTGCCGGACCCCTGGGGATAACACCGGACACGAGAAGACCACCGGATGAGACAGCAGGGAAATCCCAACAAGCGGTTGCGTGGCCGCCCGCGCAAGGGCCCCAATCCGCTGACGCGGACCTACGAGTCCAACGGCCCCGACGTGAAGGTGCGCGGAACGGCGCTCCACATCGCCGAGAAATATGTCCAGCTCGCGCGGGACGCCCAGTCGTCCGGTGACACCGTGATGGCGGAGAATTATTTCCAGCACGCCGAGCACTATTATCGCATCGTCGCCGCCAGCCAGGCGCAGTCGCCCCAGCCCTTCTCCTTCACCCGCGACGACGACGCCCGGGCGGACGAGGACGAGGACGAGTTCGCGCCGGAGCGCTTCGACCGTGCGCCGCGCCCGCCCGCCTTCGTGCCCGTCGATGCGCCGCAACCCTATGTCGACCGGATGCCGGCCGGCGAGGCCCAGCCCGCGGGCAACCATCGCAGCGTTGCCGGCGAGCGGCGCGAGCGGCGGTCGCGCCAGAGCCGCGAGCGCGGTCCGCGGCCCGAGTTCACCCCCGAGGTGACCGAAGTGGCCGAGGCCGGCGACGCCGAGGCGGGGCCCTCCTTCGAGGAGCAGGCCTTCATCGCCGCCTCCGAGATGCCGCTGATGACCACCACGCCGGTGATCGAGGCTGGTCCCGCGGCCGAGGGCGAGGACGAATCGCCGCGTCCGCGGCGCCGGGCCCGGGGCGGTCGCGGCCGTGGCCGCCGCTCCGAAAGCGCGCTCGCCCTTGCCGATGCCGGCGGGGACATGGCATCTGCTCCGGCGGACGCAGGCAGCGACGAGGCGTGACGCCTGATCCCGGCCGGGGAGCCGTCTTCGGAGACGTCTCCCCCGGGCCGGGAAAGATCGGCGTTCCATCTTGTTGCCCGGACGGGTGCGGCCCCATCTACAGGGACCGCTCCGGTCGTGTAATGTCCGTGGCCGCCGGGCCCTGCACCCCCCCGTGCAAGGTCAATCACAGCCCGACGCATGCCGCTCCGTGACCCCCTGTCAGGGCGTCGGCATGTGCGCAGAGCGAGGTTCGGGGACACACTATGTCGAATAGCGCGGGCGACCTGAAGCCCCTGTTCAATGGCGCCGATCTCTATGTCCGGGAGCAGCGTGGCTTTCCGGGAGATACTCTGGTCATCTACTTCTCCGGTCGCAACGGCATCTCGAAGATGCGGCCCGACGAAACCGGGGAATGGGGACCTTCGCCGAGCGAACAGTTTTTCAGCAAGAACCAGATCCCCGCGATCTTCTTCTATGGCCACTGGAATCACTGGTGGCAGACCCCGGAGATGGACACCGTCATCGCGCTGCTGCGCGACACCGGCGTGCTCGGCTCCTACAAGACGATCGTCACCTACGGCATGAGCATGGGCGGCTACGGCGCCCTCATGTATTCGTCGAAGTTCGGCGCCCATCGCGTCATTGCCGGCATGCCGCAATATTCGATCGATCCGGCCAGGATGCCCGAGGAGCGGCGCTGGACGAACGACAAGGCGCGCATCAACTTCATCTATGACGACATGGAAGTCGGCCTGACCAAGACGGGAGAGGTCGCGGTCTTCTTCGATCCGCTGTTCCGGCCCGACCGGCTGCATGTCGACCAGCTCTATCAGCACCGGCCGATCACGGCCCTGCCCGTGCCGTTTGCCATCCACGGCCTCGGCAGTGCCCTCAACGACATGGGGATCCTGTCGTCCTCCATCGTGACGATGATCCTCGAAGGGGTGGATCCGGCCTGGTTCCGCGCCCGGGTGCGCACCGCCCGGCGGCATTCGCCCTTCTATCTCAACCGCATGGCCCGCATGCTGGCCGAGCGCGGGCGCTATCGCGCCGCCGCCGCCGTCGATGCCATGGCCCTTGGCGCCATCAATGGCAAGCTGCGGGACGACCCGGAATATATGGGCCGCAACGGCATCCTGGTCATCAAGGACGTGATCGACGCCGCCGAGCTGCTCGCCGCCGCCGACCGCATCGGCGATGCGATCGCCCTGGTGGAGGAGTGGGAAGCCCGGCTGCCGGTCGAATGGGTGGAGGAGGACAACCGGCTCCTGCGCCGGGAGATCGACGAGGCGCCGCCGGTCGGCCGCCCGACCATGCGCGACATGATGCGCATGGTGCTCGCCCGCGGCCCGCATCTGGGGGTCCCCCCCTTCTCCCAGCGCTGCCGCTTCCGCATCCTGGCCGACGAGCTGCTGGCCACCCGGATCGGCGAGACCTTCGCCCTGCTGAACCAGCCCCGGGATGCCGCCTTCTATTTCTTCCGTGCCCGCCCGACGGCCGGGCCGGAGGACCGGGTGCGCCTCGCCCGCCGGCGGGTCATCGGCCTGGCCGCCGTCGGCTCGCCGCGCACCGCGGCCGCGCTCGCCCGCGAGCTGCTGGCCGATCCCGCCCACGCCGAGGACCTGGCGATCCTGCTTGCCGACATCCATGTGGGACCGGCGGTCGGCGGGGTGGCCACATCCCGGCAAAGCCGGGTAGAACTGATCCGTCGGCTGCGGCAGGAGATCCGCGATCTCGAACTCGCCGGCAGCGAGGAGGAAATCCGCGCCTTCGACGAGAGGGAGGAGGACCACGTGCTGGAAAATGAACGCCTGTCGGTCCGCTTCGGCAACCTGCTCCTCAAGGCCGGCCTGCGCGATCGCGGTGTCGCCTATCTCAGGGATTGCGATGCCGGCGACGAAGAAGGGCGGGATGCCCTCGTGCGGACCCGGGTCGGCGCACTCCTGCGCTATGGCGAGCCGGAAGCGGCGCGGGATGTTCTCGCCTCGCTGCCCGAGGATCCGGCCTATGACGACATGCGCGACGAACTTGGACTACGCATCACCCGGGCTCTGAACCGGCAGGAGCGTGCGCTCCGGGCGAGCCAGACCCCCGCCTCCGAAGCCGTCGTTTGACGGCCGGAGCGGCAACATTGAGACCCGACATTTGCTTGCGCAGAAGCAAATGTCGGTTGCCACCTTTGTCGTCTCGCCTGTAGAAGGATTGGGTGCAGGCAGACTAGTCTCGGGAGGCCCGTCCTTTCTCATGCTTATTTTCGACGGTCGCGACATCGTTGTGCGTCAACGGCTGGAACCGAAGGCCGATGTCCTCGTCATATGCTTTGCTCCCCGGAATGCCGCACAGCGCCATCTGAATACCCCTGCCGAGCAGATGGAAGGGCCAAACGAGCAGTTCTTCGTCAAGAAGGGAATTCCCGTCATCCTGTTTTCTGCCCGATGGAACCATTGGTGGCAGACTCCGGAGATGGACGAGGTCATCACTTATCTGAAAGATCAGAAGGTCTTCGATAAATACCGTCAGGTGGTGACCTATGGCATGAGCATGGGCGGTTATGGCGCGCTCATGTACTCCAAGAAGATGGGCGCCAGCCGCGCCATTGCCTTCGCGCCGCAATATTCTCTGGATTCAAAACTTGTTCCTAGCGAACGCCGCTGGGAAGTCGATCGCAAGCGCTTCCGCTCCTATTATGATGACATGGAAGAAGGCCTCATCAAGGACGGTCAGGCGATCATCTTCTATGACAGCCTTTATGATGGCGACCGCATCCATGTGCGCCTGGCGCAGAAGCACCGGGAGATCGATACGGTTGCGGTGCCGCTGTCCAACCATCGCGTCGGCCGCATGCTGGACGACATGGGCATCCTGTCGTCGGTGGTGGTGAAGGCCCTGCAGGAGGGTATCGACGCCCACGAAGTACGCCAGCTGGTGCGCAAGAACCGCCGCCGCTCGCCGCTTTATCTGTCGGCGATCTCCCAGGTGCTGATGAAGCGCGGCGATGCCGACGGCGCCATCAAGCTCGGCAACGAGGCCGTCCTCCATCTCGACCAGCAGGTGGAAGCCGCGCCGAACCGGCTGAACAGCGCCGACCGCACCGCGGCCATGGCCGACGTGCTCACCCGCCATCTGACCCACCTGACCGAGAAGGGCATGGTGGAAGAGGCGGTCGAGCTTCTGGGCACCTGGTCGGCGCGTCTGCGCACCTACGCGATCCCGCTGCGGCTCGCCTTCATCGACGCCCAGTTCCGCGCCGGCAAGGAAGTCGACGCCCGGGAGCTGCTGCGCGAGATCCTGCCGAAGGTCCGGCATCCGAATCATCTGCCTTTCCTGCTGCGGATCGCCCTGCACTTCGGCACGGCCGACGATCTCAAGGTTGTCGGCAAGCGCTTCGGGCCCACGATCCTCAAGGAGGAGCCGAAGGCGGTGCTGGTCGGCGAACGGCTGCTGGCCCTTGGCTGCCCCGACGAGGCGGCGGGCTTCTTCCTCAATGCCGATTCCGGTTCCAAGCCCGAGCTTTATGCGAGCCGTCGCGTGCTCGGCCTGGCCAAGGCGGGCCGTTCCGGCGTCGCGGCGGCGCTGGCCGCCCGTCTGCTGAGCGGCCAGGAACTGGCGGCCCGGCGCCGGCGCCTCGTCGCCCAGATCAAGGCGCTCCAGGACGCCGAGGCCGGGGCAGAGGGCGAAGCCGCCACTGAGGCCACGGCCGAGGCTGCGGCGCCCGCTGCCAAGCCCGCAAGGACCAGGACCGCCAAGGCCGCCAAGACAGCTGACGACAAGGCGGGCGACAACCAGACGGCCGAGGAAAAGGCTGCTGCGGCCAAGGCCCTGCGCGCCCGCCGCCTCCGGCGGGCCCGGGCAGCGGCTGCCGCCGCAGCTGCTGCCGCTGCGGCCGGCGCTGCCGGCGCGGCAGAGGCCGCCGCGGAGGAGGATGCGCCGCCGGAGGAGATTGACGCCGCGATCGAGACTGATGACGCGCCGCCGGAGGAGATCGACGCCGCGATCGAGACCGAAGCCGAGGATGAGGACGAGGACGATATCCAGGCTGACGCGCCCACCGAGCCGGTGTCCTCCTGATCCCGGCCCGGTCGGTCCACGACCGACGCTGCCGACGAAAAGCGGATTTCCCTTTCCCGTCAGGGACAGGGAAAATCTCCGGTCGCTCAGGCCCCCAGGCGGGAGTGCGTCTTGAGCGCCGCCGTCCGGCAGGCCCAGGAGCTGACCCATTTTCGCCGGGTCCGGAGACATCCGGGCCCGGCGTCATTTATTGGGGACGCCCGCTTTCCGTCGGCCGGGCTGCCCCGCCGGCCCTGGACCCCGGGGGCGGCGCGCATTGCACATCGCCCAAGCCGACGCCACACTGGGGCATTTTCAAGCGAAGTGGATACCGGTTCGCATGAAGAAAATGCGCAAGCTCAAAGTCCTGGAGCGTTTTCCGTGAACGTGAGTGAACGGAAAATGCTCCAGGGGCGAGTCCGGTTTCCCTGCGGATCCCCGACGCGGCGAACCGCCTGACCACCGGTGGACAAGGCAGATCCCATGGCCCGCGCCTTCATTCTCGTTCTGGATTCCCTCGGCGTCGGCGCGGCGGCGGATGCCGCCCGGTTCGGCGATGACGGATCGGACACCCTGGGCCATATCGCCGAGGCGGCAGCGGAGGGCCGGGCCGACCGGCCGGGCCTGCGCTCCGGGCCGCTCCGCGTCCCCAATCTCGATACCCTCGGGCTGGGCCTCGCCCTTGGCGCCTCCACCGGCCGCCGGCCGCCGGGGCTCGCGGCAGCGCCCGCCGGCGCGGCGCTCTGGGGCTATGCCATCGAGCAGTCCCGCGGCAAGGACACGCCCTCCGGCCACTGGGAGATCGCCGGCGTGCCGGTGCCCTTCGAGTGGGGCTATTTTCCCGACACCGAGCCGTGTTTTCCCGCCGATCTGACCGATGCCCTCAT
>JBBSSF010000240.1:0-5981 GCA_038242345.1 Hyphomicrobiales bacterium | reverse complement strand
CGCCAAGATGGCGGCCTTCCTGATCGCCGCCGCCTTTGCCGGCATTGCCGGCTGGCTCTATGCCTATGCCCAGCGCTTCGTGAACCCGACGCCGTTCAGCCTTCAGGCCGGCATCGAATATATGTTCATGGCGCTGATCGGCGGCGTGTCGTCGGTCTGGGGCGCGCTGGTGGGGGCCGGTCTCGTCACCTTCGCCAAGGAATGGCTGCAGGACCTGCTGCCCCATCTCCTCGGCCGCACCGGCAACTTCGAGGCGATCGTGTTCGGCCTGCTCGTGGTCGCGCTGATGCACCGCATGCCGGCCGGCCTCGCCGTCACCCTCGGCCGCCGTCTGGGTCTCGGCCGCACGGCCCCGACCCCGCCCAAAGGCAGCGTCGAGCCGCTGCCGCGGCGCGAGCGTGCCACCCCGGGCGAGACCATGCTGTCGGTGCGCGCCCTGTCGCGCCGCTTTGGCGGCCTCATCGCCAACCAGGACATCTCCTTCGACGTCAAGGCCGGCGAGATCCTGGCGGTGATCGGCCCGAACGGCGCCGGCAAGTCCACCCTCTTCAACCAGCTTTCGGCGGTGGATACGCCCACCAGCGGCGACATCTTCTTCCGCGGGCAGAAGATCACCGGCATCGGCCAGCGCGAGGTGGCGCGGCGCGGTCTCAACCGCACCTTCCAGCATGTGAAGATCCTGCCGACCATGTCGGCGCTGGAAAATGTCGCCCTCGGCGCGCATCTGCGCGGCCACAGGAGCCTGATCTCGGCCATCCTGCGGCTGGACCGGGCCGAGGAAGCCCGTCTGCTGAAGGAGGCCGAGACCCAGCTCGTCCGCGTCGGTCTGGGCGAGCATATCGAGGCGGAAGCCGGCAGCCTGGCCCTTGGCCAGCAGCGCATCCTGGAAATCGCCCGGGCGCTTGCCTCCGATCCGCTGCTGCTCCTCCTCGACGAGCCGGCCGCCGGCCTGCGCCACAAGGAGAAGGACGCCCTGGGCGACCTCCTGCGCACCCTGAAGTCGGAAGGCATCGCCGTGCTGCTCGTCGAGCATGACATGGACTTCGTGATGGGGCTCGCCGACCGGGTGCTCGTCATCAACTTCGGCCAGACCATCGCCGAGGGCACGCCGGATCAGGTGCAGTCCAATCCGGCGGTGCTGGAAGCCTATCTCGGAGGGGTGGAGTGATGACCGCACCGCTGCTGGAAGTCCGCGACCTCCATGTCTCCTATGGCAAGATCGAGGCGGTCTCCGGGGTGGATCTCACCGTCGGCGCCGGCGAGATCGTCACCGTGATCGGCCCCAACGGCGCCGGCAAGACCACGCTGCTCTCGGCCATCATGGGCATCCTGCCGTCCACCGGCACCGTGGTCATCGACGGGCACGCCGCCCATGCGCCGGTGCTGCGCGACCGGGTGGGCGAGGGCCTCAGTCTCGTTCCCGAGCGCCGCGCCCTGTTCTCCACCATGTCGGTGGAGGACAATCTGGTCCTCGGCTCCTTCCGCTTCCGTCACCGGCCGTCGTCGGAGCGGCGGGCGCGCATGGAGGAGATGTTCGAGCTGTTTCCGCGCCTGAAGGAGCGCCGCGCCCAGCTGGCCGGCACGCTGTCCGGCGGCGAGCGGCAGATGCTGGCGCTCGCCCGTGCCCTCATGGGCAAGCCGCGGCTGCTGCTCCTCGACGAGCCGAGCCTCGGTCTCGCGCCGCTGATCGTGCGCGACGTGTTCCGCATCATCGTCGACCTGCGCGCGCGCGGCGTCTCGGTGCTCCTCGTCGAGCAGAATGCCCGCGCCGCCCTGCGGGTGGCCGACAGGGCCTATGTGCTGGAACTCGGCCGGGTCGCCATGTCCGGGCCGGCGGCGGAACTCGCCGATGATCCGCGGGTGATTGCCGCCTATCTGGGCGCTCAAGGGCGGCATCAGGACCGGCTGGCGCCATGACGGCCGCGTGGATCCCCGCCGGCACCGGGCCGGTTTCGGTCATGGTCGCCGGCGCCGGTGCCATCGGGCTGACGCTGGCCGCCCGGCTCGGGCTTGCCGGTCATGCCGTCTCCGTGGTGGCGCGTGGCGCCACCCGCGCGGCGATCGCGGCCAATGGCGTGACGCTGGAGGATCTGGACGGCGTCCACACCGTGGCCGTCACCATCGCGGAGGCCGGGGTCACCCCGGCGCCGGATCTGCTGATCCTGTCCGTGAAGGCTCAGGACCTGCCGACCATCGCCGCTGTCGCCGCGCCCTTCATCGGGCCCGGGACGCGCATCCTGCCGCTGGTGAACGGCATCCCGTGGTGGCTGGCCGCCCGGGATCCGGCCCACGCGGCCGCGGGTGCGCTGCTGGATCCGGACGGCGTGCTCGCCCGGCTGATCCCGGCAGCGCGCATTCTCGGCGCTGTCACCTTCATCACCGCCGAGCGCACGGCGCCCTCGGTGGCGCGCACCTTCAACCCGATGAAGCTGGTGATCGGGCCGGCCGTGGAGGGGGCGTCGCTCGCCGATGCCGAGGCGCTGGCCGGCGTGCTGGAAGGGGCCGGGCTGATGGCCGAGGCGACGCCGCGCATTGCCGATGTGGTCTGGCTGAAGGCAGTCAACAACCTCTCCACCAATCCGCTGTCGGTGGTGACGGGGGAGACGCTGGAAGGGATGTGCGCCGGTCCGCCGCTGAAGGAGATCGTCACCGGGATCGTCCGCGAGGCCCGGGAGGTGGCGACGGCCTGCGGGGCCGAGGGCATTCCACCGGCGGAGGCGCTGGTCACCGTGTCCGGTTCGCTCGGCCCGGTGCGCACCTCCATGCTTCAGGATTATGAGGCCGGCCTGCCGCTGGAGCTGGCCGCCATCGGCGATGCCGTGGTGGCGCTCGGCGCCGTGCACGGGGTGGCCATGCCGCGCACGGCCACGATCCTCGATCTCGCCCGCTTCCGCATGGCGGCGCGGCGCGCCTCGGGCGCCTGATTTCCCGGCCCGTGCGGCCGCTGCTCCACGACGCTTTCCCGGTCGGGGAAAGAGGCCGTGGTCCCCGTCCTGAAATCCCCCGGACTCCCGAAAGGGTCAGCTCATGACGTCGTTCTCCACATCGCGGGTGGTGAAGCCCGAAGCCTGCTCCAACGAGGAATGGTCGCTGCGCTGCGATCTGGCCGAATGCTATCGTCTCGTCGACTATTTCGGCTGGACGGAGACCATCTTCAACCACATCTCCGCCCGTCTGCCCGACACCAACCATTATCTGGTGAACCCGTTCGGGCTGCTCTACACCGAAGTCACGCCGGAAAACCTGCTGAAGGTGGACGTCGACGGCAACAAGATCGAGCCGTCGCCCTATGATGCCAACCCGGCCGGCTTTGCCCTGCACGGTGCGCTGCATGGCGCCCGGCATGACATCTGCTGCGTGATCCACACCCACACCACCCCGGTGTCGGCCATCGTGCAGAAGAAGCGCGGCTTCACCCACAACGACTTCTATGGCGCCCAGCTCTTTGGCCGCGTCGGCTACCATGATTTCGAGGGCATCACCCTCTTTGCCGACGAGAAGGAGCGCATGCTGACGAGCCTTGGCGACAAGCATGTGCTCGTCCTGCGCAACCATGGCATCGCCGTTGGCGAGTCCTCCATCGCCAAGGCCTTCTTCCTGCTGTGGACCGTGCAGCGCGCCGCCGAGATCCAGAGCGCGGCCGAGGCCATGGGCGGCGAGGACACCGAGCTGTCCGACGAGGTGCGGGCGAAGTGCTCCTATCTCGCCGCCAAGCTGATCCGCGAGAGCAGCTTTGCCGACAAGTTCTTTGCCGGCATGGTGCGCAAGATGCACGCCGAGCGCGGCCCCAGCTGGTGAGGCTCTCCCGCGCCTGAAATTCCGGGCCGGTTGCAGCCGACCGGCCCGGCAATCTGCTAAAAAGAGACCGCTCGCCTGTTCCGTGTGGCCCCGGGGGGAGGACGGGAGCAGGCGACCAGAGACAAGACAGGCTTCCGACGCCCATGTTCATCGCCAAGCAGCTCCGCCGCTATATCCCGTCGAGCGAGGATTTCTTCTATGCGGATTTCCCGTTCTACTGGATTGCGCGCGTGCAGGGGCTCTATCAGCAGAAGATGGAAAAGGCGCTGAAGCGCATCGGCACGGATATTCCGACCTGGCGGGTGCTGTTCATCCTGAAGGTGCACGGCAAGTCCAACATGTCGGAGATTTCCACCCATGCGGTGGCGAAACTCCCGACCGTTACCCGCATCGTCCAGCGCATGAAGGCGGAAGGTCTGGTCGAGACCAACACCCATGCCGATGATGGCCGCGTGACCGAAGTGACGCTGACGGAGGCCGGCACCGCCCTCATCCACCAGATCGAGAAGGAGACGGAGACCCTGTTCGCCCGCTCCTTCGCCGGCTTCACCCCGGCCCAGATTTCCCGTCTGAACGCCACGCTGGCCCAGCTCCACGACAACCTCGCGGCCGACTGATCTTCAGGCGCGCGGGGGCTGCCCTTTCCGGATTCCATGATGACCGCGCTTGCCACCCTTGCCGACATGCAGCAGGCCGCCCGCCGGCGCCTGCCGAAGATGATCTTCGATTATGTGGCGGGCGGCGCCGGGGACGAGACGACGCTGGCCGCCAACCGCACCGATTTCGCCCGCTACCGGCTGGAGCAGCGGGTGCTGGTCGACTGTTCGGCCCAGGACCTCTCGGCGACGGTGCTGGGGCGCGCCCTGCCGCAGCCCTTCATGGCCGCGCCCGTCGGCTTTCTCGGCCTGTGCGCGCCGCGGGGCGAACAGCAGCTGGCGGCGGCGGCCCGTGCGGCGGGCATGCCGGTGTGCCTGTCGTCCTTCTCCATGGCCTCCATCGCCGAGCTGCGGGCGCACTCCGACGGGCCGCTGGACTTTCAGCTCTATGTGCTGACCGACCGGGAGGTGACGGCGGCTCTCGTTGATGCCGCCAATGCGGCCGGCTGCGGCGCGCTCTATGTCACCGTGGATACGGCCCTCACCAATGTCCGCGACCGCGACGTGCGCAACGGCTTCCGCGGCGTCAGCCGGATGACGCCGTCCATGCTCGCCCGCTTCGCCCTGAAGCCCGGCTGGTCGCTGCCGATGCTGGCCACCGGCATGCCCTCCATCCGGGCCCTCGATCCCTATCCGCAGTTCGGCCGGGGGGCGCTGGCCCAGGCGGCGAACCTCGGCCAGCGCATCGACCGCACCCTGTCGGTCGCCGATCTTGCCTGGCTGCGCAAACGCTGGCCGGGCCGGCTGGTGGTGAAGGGCGTGCTCTCCGGCGCCGACGCCGTGAAGGCGCGCGAGGCCGGGGCGGATGCCGTCGTCGTCTCCAATCATGGCGGCCGGCAGCTTGATCCGGCCGCCTCCGCCATTTCCGTGCTGCCCGAAGTGGTGGCGGCCGTCGGGCCGGCGTTCGAGGTGCTGGTGGATGGCGGCTTCCGCCGCGGCTCCGACATCCTGATCGCGCTGGCGCTCGGCGCCTCCGGCGTGCTCCTCGGCCGGCCGATTGCTTATGGGCTCGCGGCCGGCGGGGCTGCCGGTGTCGCCCGGGTGATCGAGATCCTGCGCGCCGAGATGATGGCGACGCTCGCCCTCATGGGGCTGGCGTCCGTTGCCGAGCTGAAGGCGCGCGGGCCCGCAGCCCTCAGGCTGGCGTGAAGCCCTCCCGCGCGCGGATATGCCGGGCGCAGCGGTCCCAGTCCGGTTCGTGGCCGAAGCGCTCGGCGGCGGCCTCGAAGAACAGGCGGACGCGGGCCGGCACATGGGGGCCGGGCGGGCGCACTGCATGGAGGGCAGCCTCCGGCAGCGCGCAGTCCGTCAGGATCGGCACCACCTGACCGGCCTCGATGGCATCGGAGGCCAGAAAGCGCGGGATCGGCGCGATGCCGAGGCCGGCAATGGCCGCCGTCAGCAGGGCATCGCCGCTGTCGGCCTGAAAGCGCGCCTTCGGCCGCACGCTGACGCTGCGCCGGCCGGCGCGCAGATGCCAGACATCCCGCTCGCTGCCGCCGGTATAGATCAGCCCCTCATGATCGG
>JBBSSF010000239.1:0-5997 GCA_038242345.1 Hyphomicrobiales bacterium | reverse complement strand
GAGACCCGAGGGTCTCCGGGCCGAATTTTTTGTTTGCCTCAGTCGCCGGCGTCGAAAAGCATCAAAAAAACTGGAGGGTTCGGGAGGCGTGCGCCTCCCGGTCCGGGGTCGGGGGCGGACAGCCCCCGAAGCAGGATCAGCCCCACTTGTCGGCGCCGGACGCCCGCTTGATCGGCTCGGCGAGGTTGGTGGCGAGCGCCAGCCACGCCTTCTGCGCCTTCTCGCGGCCGACGCGACGGGTGATGCGGTCGAAGGAGCGGGCGGCGGCGTCCAGCGCCTCCTTGGGCTTCTTCGCGCCGGTCATGCAGGCGTGCACCTCCTTGTCGAGGGCGTCCTGATATTCGAAGCCGCCGGGGATGCAGAAGTCCGGAACGGTGTTGACCATGTTGTCGTAGAGGGTCTGCAGGTAGGGCTTGGTATAGGTCGCCACCATCCGCTCGGACGGCTCCAGCATGTGGTTGACCCGGTAGGGATCCGAGTAGCCGCCGAGATAGGGAATGGCATCCATGGAGATCGTCGGCGACGTCATCCACTGGGCATAGGCGTAGGCGAGTTCCGGACTGGCGGAGTATTTGGAGACGGCGTAGCCGTAGCCCCAGCAGAACATGCCGGCATAAAGCAGCGAGCCGTCCTTCAGCTTGTCGGCCGGCATCACGGTGGCGGCGATCTTGCCGGCGGTGGCCGGGCCGGTCTGCGGGTTCATGGAATATTTGAAGCCCGACGGCCAGGCGATGTTCATGAAGCCTTCGCCGCGCCCGAACGCATTGTAGTTCGACGACCAGGTGAAGGAGAACGCATCCGGGTGGAGATACTGGTTCATGGCCAGCATGTCCTCCAGCGCCTGAACCCCGGCCTCCGAGTTGAACGTCGGGTTCATCTCGTTGTCAAAATACAGCGTGCCCTTGGAAATCAGCCGCTGCATGAACATCCACTTGACGTAGTAGCGCGAGCGATATTCCAGGGAGCCGAAGAACTTGTTGGCCGGATCGTGCATGAACTGCGCGATCTGATAATATTCCGTCCACGTCTTGGGCGTGGCGAGGGGATAGCCATACTTGTCGGCGAAGGCCTTGGCCTTGTCCGGATTGGCGATGTAATCGCCGCGGCAGAGCAGCGTGATCTGGTCGCCGTCGCACAGGAGACCGGCAACCCGGCCATTATAGAGCTGGGCGTGATGGCTTGCCGGGAAGACGACGCCCCATTCCTTGTTGAACAGGTCCGGCTGGTACTTCTCGGTCCAGTCGGTGAGATCATAGATCACGCCGGAATCGATCCAGTCGGCATAGGACATGGCCGTCGGCATCATGACATCATAGGTGCCGGTCTTGGCGACGGCTTCCTGCATGCCCTTGGTGTGGACGACTTCGTCCGGCTCCTCCACGAACACCAGGTCGATGCCGAGTTCCTCTTTCCACTTCGGCACATAGGGTGTCATATTGCCGATGGAACCGGTCGGGATCAGGATCGTGAGGGTCTTCTTGGTGGCCTTGGCCGCGCTTTCCCTGGCCAGCGCCCAGGCCCGCTCTTCCGGCCCGGCGATCGCGGCGAAGGCCCGGGTGGCCGAGAAGGGCGACTGCAGCACCGCATTGGCGACCGCCGTGGAGACACCCAGCGCCGCCAGCGAGCGCAGGAAGCCACGCCGGTTCATCCGGCCAGCATCATATTCCGCAAGGACTCGATCGATCTCGGGACGATTCCGGCTCATGGCATCCTCTGTTCCGGTGGATGGCGTGAAATCAAAAGCTGGCGCTCTGATCGAAATTGACGCGATCAGATACAATCCTTGTTGGTATCAGGCGTGCAGCCTCTCCCGCCCACGACCCTCACGGGTGCGGATCGACTGGCACATGGAAAATCTGTTCGCTGGATCGACGCTCTCCGTCGTGATGGTTCCACGCTAAGCCTTGCCAGCGCGGCGCAAGAGAGCCATTTTGCATTTATTCAAGGAACCACCCCGACCACCGGCTGGACGTGGCTCCCCTCTCTTCCCCCAAGCCGTTCGAGGGCCGCATTCCCCATGGCCAGGACCACGAGCACCGGGAGCCTGATCGCGCTGGCGATCGACAAGGAATCCGGCGCGCCGCTCTATCGCCAGATCGTCGAGGGTCTTCGGGTCGCCATCCAGTCCGGCCGGATGACGCCGGGCACGCGGCTGCCCTCCACCCGGGCCTTTGCCGACGAGTTCGGCGTCTCGCGCAACACCGTGCTCCAGGTGTTCGAGACCCTGACGGCGGAGGGCTATCTCGTCAGCCGGGTGGGCGCCGGCACCTTCGTCACCGACATCCTGCCCGAGAGCCTGACCGCGGCGCCCGCCGAGCACACGGCGCCCAAAGGCAAATCCGGCGGCGGCTATCCCTTCCGCTCGCTGTCGCGGCGCGGCAAGCATCTGGTGCAGTCGGCCACCGGCGAGTTCTCGGAGCGGCCGACGCCGTTCATGCCGGACCTGCCGGACCTGCGCGAATTTCCCATCCGCACCTGGCTGCGCCTCCTCAACGAGACCTCGGGCCGGCTGACCGGCGAAATCCTGGCCGACGCCACCAATGCCGGCTACGAGCCGCTGCGGCGGGCGATCGCCCAGCATGTCGGCTCGGCCCGCGGCGTCATCTGCGAGGCCTCCCAGGTGATCGTCACCACCGGCTCCCAGCAGAGCCTCGACCTCGTCTGCCGGCTGCTGGTCGATTCGGGCGATCCGGTGTGGATGGAGGAGCCGGGCTATACCGGCGCCCGGGCGGTGATTGCGGCCAATGGCGGCGCCGTCCACCCGATTCCGGTGGATGGGGCGGGGATGCGGGTGGAAGAGGCGATTGCCACCCGGCCGGTGCCGCGGCTGGTGTTCGTCGCGCCGTCACGCAACTATCCGCTGGGGTCGACGCTGTCGCGGGCGCGGCGGGAAATGCTGGTGGAACTCGCCCGCAAGGCCGGCTCCTGGCTGCTGGAAGACGATTATGACGCCGAATTCCGCTATGCCGGCACGCCCGTTCCGGCCATTCAGGGCCTCGATGCCGGGGAGCGCACGGTCTACATGGGCACCTTCTCCAAGGTGCTGCTGCCGTCCTTCCGGCTGGGCTTCGTGATCGTGCCGAAGGATCTGGCCGACGCCTTTGCCCGGGCGCGCGCCGTGGTCGACCGCCACGCCTCCCTCATCGAGCAGATGGTGCTGTCGGAATTCATGCACCGCGGCTTTCTCGCCGCCCATATCCGCAAGATGCGCGGCCTCTATCATGCCCGCCAGAGCCAGACGATCGCCGGCCTCTCGGCCATCTTCGGCCCGGACCTCCACCTGACCGCCACCGACACCGGCACCCATGTGGTGCTGCCGCTTTGCGTGGATGCCGATGACCGCATGCTGGCGCGCCAGGCGGCGGAGGCCGGCGTGATGCTGCGCCCGCTCTCGCCCTATCATGCCGGACGCAGCCGGCGGAAAGGGCTGATCGTCGGCTTCTCCGCCTTCACCGGGACGGAAATCGAGCAGGGGCTCGCCCGGCTGGCGGCCTTTGCGCCGCGCCTCGCGCCGCTGCTCAGGGCCGATCCGGACCTCGCCGTGCCGGCGGCTCCATGAAAAAAACCGGAATGGCCCTATCGTCATTCCGCATCTTCCTGTCATCTGGCACCAATCAATCCTGACTGGAGGCCAGAATACCGATCATGAGCGAAGCTCCCAGCGAACGGACCCGTGTAAAGCGCTACAACTGGCTTGCCAAATATGATCGCGAGACCGTCAACGCGATCCTCGATGCCATGCCCCTGTGCAATATCGGCTATGTCTACAAGGGTTCACCTTTTGTGACGCCGACCTTCCAGTGGCGCGAGGGCGACCGGGTGTACTGGCACGGCTCCGCCGCCAGCCGGATGCTGGAGACGGTCGAGGACCATGATGTCTGCCTGACCGTCAGCCTGGTCGACGGTCTGGTGCTCGCCCGCTCGGCCTTCAACTACAACATCAACCACCGCTCGGTGATGATCTTCGGCAAGCCGACCAAGGTGACGGATCCGGAAGAGAAGGCCGCGCACCTGAAGGTGTTCGTGGACAAGCTGATCCCCGGCCAGTGGGAGCGGCTGCGGCCGATGCTGCCGAAGGAGCTGAAGGCGACGACGGTGCTGTCGATGTCCATCGACGAGGCGTCGGCCAAGGTGCGCACCGGCCAGCCCGAGGACGAGGAGAAGGACTACGACTTCCCCGCCTGGGCCGGCTACATCCCGATCCGCTACGAGACGCTGGCGCCGGTCGCCGACCCGCGCAACCTGCCGGGCGTCGAGATGCCCGAGGATGTCCTGAAATTCCGCTTCGGCTGATCCGGCAGCCGGCCCCCTCCCCTGAACGGGGCCGGCTGCGGGAGACGGATCCGCCGTCCTCCATCCGTCCGTCCGGAGACTCCGACCCCGGTCCGGACGGATGGTCGCGAAGCACCCGCGCACGGTCCGGCTTCCCCGCCGGCCCGGGCGCGGGTGATCGCGTCTGATACCAGCTGCCGCCCGGGCCGCTCCCCGCGGAAAGGCACGGCGCGACACTCTGGCCAATCGCCACAGCCGCTGATTGGATATCCCCTCGGTTGCCGGTCTCTCCCGGTCCGGCACGCGGGGAAAGACAGCATGGACACGCCCGGCCCAACGGTCGCCTCAGGGAAATCTGCGCTCGCCGAACTGCTGAAGCGGTTCAATCGCAAGGAAAGATACTGGCTTCTGGCCGACGCCCTCGGCGAGAAATTCAGCACGCTCGACCCAAACTATCGCCAGCGTCTCGGAAAATTGCTGGATCTCCAGATTCCGGACGACGCCTGGTGGGCGATCGACTACCATTTCAACTGGCTTTACGCTGCCCTCTGGTGCGCAAAGCACGATCTGGAGCCGCCCGGAGACAGTCCTCTGGCGGAAAATAACGGCTCGCCGCCGGCCATTGCTGACAACCTGGAGGATATCGACCTCCTCATTGCCTTTGGCCAGACACTCATTCTCGTCGAGGCCAAAGGGGTTACCGGCTGGACGAACGG
The DNA here is from genome assembly GCA_038242345.1 of Hyphomicrobiales bacterium. Lineage (GTDB taxonomy): Bacteria > Pseudomonadota > Alphaproteobacteria > Rhizobiales > Segnochrobactraceae > JBBSSF01. The sequence continues at coordinate 1,009 of JBBSSF010000239.1, read as the reverse complement.
ACAGATGACCAGCAAGGCGCGCCGGCTTTCAAGTCTGACGGACGTCATCGGGGACGTCGACATCCGCCTCGTCCTCACGTCTCCCAGATATTCAACGGGCCTTGAAAAGGGGGACTGGATCCAGATAGTCCCAGACAAGATGATGCCGCCGAAGGAAGGGCGTCCCTATCATCATATGACGATGAAGAGTCTTGCCGGGAGGCAGGATTTGCTCCGGGTCGAGCGCTTTAAAAGCGCAGGAATGCCCGCCGAGACCGGGAATCACTGGCGCATCGTGCGCTCCCCCGTCGGTCAGGACAACGAGTCGTCCTGACCCCATCCCGGGCGGCGCCCGGGGAATGCGCCCCCTCTCAGCGCTTCGGTTCGCCGAAGCGGACGAGGCGGGCGAGCGTCTCGGTCACCGGCGTCGCGATGCCGAGCCTGCGGCCCTCGGCGGCAACCGCGCCGTTCAGGAAATCGATCTCCGTCGGCCGGCCAGCCAGCCGGTCCTGAAGCATGGAGGGCTTGTGGTCGGCATGTTCCGCCATGCCATGGGCGACCATGCCGCGCACCCGCTCCAGCGACACCGCGATGCCTTTCGCGCTCGCCACCGCCATGACTTCCTTCAGCACGTCATCGGCCACCGCCCGGGCATCGGCCGAGGCCGCAACACCGCCGACGGTCTCGCGCAGCAGGCAGCAGAGCGCATTCATGGCGGCGTTCATCGCCACCTTTTCCCAGATCACCACCTCCACATGCGGATCCGGCGCCGCCCCGAGGCCGGCCGCGTCGAGGGCGCCGGCAATCGCGTCGATCCGCGGATCGGCGACGCCAGTCTCGGTCCAGATGCGCACGACGCCATCGCCGTGGATCTCCACGGCGCCGGGCCCGGGCACGTCCGCCGGCCAGTTGGTCATGCCGATCGCCACCCGGCCGGGCGGAATCACGGCGTTGATCGCCTCCGGGTTGCCGAGGCCGTTCTGCACGGTGAGCGCCCACGTTTGCGGCCCGACCAGATGGGCCGCCGCCT
>JBBSSF010000238.1:0-6021 GCA_038242345.1 Hyphomicrobiales bacterium | reverse complement strand
CCCGGCGTCGCCTGGCCGTCGACGGCCAGCGCGATCGCCTCGGCGACCTCGCCGACGAACACCGGCTGGAGCCTGGTCTCCGGCGCCAGCACCGGCAGCACCGGCAGCAGCCGCGCCATCGAGCCGAAGCGGTTGAAGAAGCTGTCCTCGGGGCCGAACATCACCGACGGACGCACGATCACGGCCGAGGGAATCAGCTCCTTCACCGCCGCCTCGCCCGCCGCCTTGGAGCGGGCATAGGCCGAGGGCGAGCCGGCATCGGCGCCGATGGCCGAGATGTGGGTGAAGTTGGTGATGCCGGCCGCCTTGGCGGCCTCGGCGATGGCGCGCGCGCCGCCGGCCTGCACGCTGTCAAAGCTCTGCTTGCCGCCCTCGGCAAGGATGCCCACCAGATTGACGACCGCGTCCGCCCCCTCGATCGCCCGGGCGATGGTGGCCGGATAGCGCACGTTCGCCTGCATGGCCATGATCTGACCGGCATTGCCGAGGGGCTGGAGATGGAAGGCCAGATCGGGCCGGCGGACGGCAATCCGGATCCGCCAGCCGCGGCGCGCCAGCGCTCGGACGACATGGCGACCGAGGAACCCCGATCCGCCGAAGATGGTGACGAGCTTGTTCCCGACCGTCGTCATGGTTCTCCGCTCCCCGAGCATTCCGTTCATGCGGACAGTGTCATCCGCGCTGGTCTCTTCCAATTACAAAGTCCGGGCGGACCTGTACAGCGCGGCGACGGCGCGCAGGCCATCGTCGCGCATCGTCAATGGGGGCAGGCCTCGCCTCCGGCGTGCTCGTGCCACCATTTTTCCGCCGCTTCCGGGGGGAGGGGGCGGGCAAGGAAGTAGCCCTGGACGAGATCGCACGACCAGGTTCGCAGCAGGTCCAGGGTCTCGGAATCCTCCACCCCTTCGGCCACCACGCTGAGGCCGAGATTGTGGCCGAGGTCGATGATCGCCTTGACGATGATGCCCGTCTGTTGCGAGGACGTGCAGTCGGAGATCAGCGAGCGGTCGATCTTCAGTTCGCCGAAGGGCAGGCGCTGGAGCTGCACCAGCGAGGAATAGCCGGTGCCGAAATCATCGAGGGAGAGGGAAAAGCCGCGCAGCCGCAGCCGGGTCAGCACGTCGAGAGCCGTTTCCGGGTGCTCCATGGCCGCCGATTCCGTGATCTCGATGGTGATGCGCTGGTGATCCACCCCGCTGCCGATGCACCGGCTCCACAGCCGGTCGGCCAGCGACACGTCCTCCACGTCCGAGGCCGACATGTTGATGGCGAGCCTGGCCTCGACGCCCGCCTCCTTCCAGCGCTTCAGGGTCGCCAGCGCCAGATCGAAGATGTGCTCGGAAAACTGCCGGCTGACACCGGCGGTCGCCAGCAGCGGAATGAAGCGGTCCGGCATCACCAGGCCCCGGGTCGGGCTCTGCCAGCGTACCAGCCCCTCGAAGCCCAGCGGAATGCAGCACTGGCCCGCCTCAAGCGGCGGCCGGATCTGCGCCTTCGGCTGGAGATGCAGCACGAACTCGTTGTTTTCGATGGCGGCGAGGAACTCGGCCCGGGTCGGCGGCAGCTGGTGGCTGGCCTTCAGCCGGCCGAACACCCGGTTGAGATCGTCCACCCGGGCGGGCTTGCTGACGATGTCGCTGACCTGGAGGGCGTGGGCCTTGGCGAAGTGCCGGGCGGATTCCAGCACCTTGAGGTCCATGCCGCTCATGATGAGGATCGGCCGGCGGAAATGCTGCTCGGCCAGCCGGCGCAGCACCTCGATGCCGTCGAGGACCGGCATCTGGAGGTCGATCGCCACGCAGGCGGTCGGCGATGTCGCCACCGCCGACAGGAATTCGTCCGGGTCCGAGAAATACCGGCTCTCGAAATCATTCATCCGGGCAACCGTGGAGACATAGTCCCCGATTTCCGGCTCGTCATCGAGAATGAAAATACTGTGCTGGGACATGCCCCGTCTCTCCCCCTTTTTGCTCTGACTGTCGTGCGCAGTCTCCCTGCTTCCGTCACGAGAACAGATCGGTGATGGCCTTCTGAAGGTCGTTGATGCGGAACGGCTTGCCGAGGACCGTGTAGGCCCCGCGCTTCGCCTCGTGCTCGACCGCTTCCGCGGTGCTCGACATCAGCAGCACGCGGCAGTCCGGCAGGCGTTCCGTCACCCTGTCGGCGAGGTTGCATCCACTCGGCGCCGCCTGCAATCCGAGTTCCGCCAGAAGCACCTCGAATCGCTCCCCGGTGTCGATGGCGGCCAGTGCCTCGTCGGCGCCGCCCACCGCCTGCACCACATGGCCGAAGCCTTCCAGGGTGGCCCGGATGGTGTCGCGGATCTCCTCGTTGGCTTCCACCAGCAGGATCGCCCGCCCGCCCGCCGCCGCCCCGACCGAGGCCACCGGCGGCGGGGCGATGTCGGGGCTGCTCATGGCCGGCAAAGTGAGGCGGAAGGTGGTGCCGGTGCCCATCTCGCTGTCCACCGTGATGGAGCCGCCGGACTGCCGGGTGAAGCCATAGACCATGGCAAGACCCAGCCCGGTGCCCTTGCCCTTCTCCTTGGTGGTGAAGAAGGGCTCGAAGATGCGCTCCAGATGGGCCGGCTGGATGCCCGTGCCGGTGTCGGCGACGGCGAAGACGACGCCCTGCTGGCCCGGATAGGCCGGGTCGTCGAGGGGGCCCGTCGACACCGTGATGCCGAGGCTGCCGCCGGACGGCATGGCATCGCGGCCGTTGATGGCCAGGTTCATGATGGCGGATTCGAGCTGCACCGGATCCGCATAGACCTTCGGCACATTGGGCGGCACCAGGATCGACAGGCGGACCCGCGAGCCGAGGGTCGATTCCAGCAGGATGCGCAGCTCCCCCATCATTCCGGCAACGTCGATCGCGCTCGGCTCCAGGGGCTGCTTGCGGGCAAAGGCCAGCAGCTTGCGGCTGACCTCGGAGCCGCGCAGGCTGGCCCGCAGCGCGATGTCCAGATGGGTCCGGGCGGCATGGGCGCCGAGCTTCAGCAGGGCGAGATCCAGATTGCCGATGATGCTCGTCAGCAGGTTGTTGAAATCATGGGCGATGCCGCCGGTGAGATTGCCGACGGCCTCCATCTTCTGGGCCTGATGCAGCTGTTCCATCACCTGCCGGCGGTCGGTGATGTCGTCGATGGCGATCACCGCGCCGCGGAATTCGCCATCGGTGTCGATCAGCGGTTCGGCATCGACATGCAGCATCCGCTCGGTGCCGCTGGCCAGGGCTGCGCGCAGCTCCAGCCCGGTCACCTCCATGCCCGAGCGCAGGGTTCCGGCGGCGCGCTCCAGCTCCCGGGGCGGTGTCGAGAAGAAGTCCGTCCAGGGCTTGCCGCGCGCGGTCGCCTCGTCGATGTGGAAGCTGTTGCGGGCGGCCCGGTTCCAGGTCGCCAGACGCAGGTGGCTGTCCAGGGAGACGAGGGCCACCGGCGAGGCGTTGAAGATCGCGCTGATGGTCTCGGTGGCCTGGCGCCGCTCCTCCACTTCCTCCTGAAGGCGCTGGGTGCGCTTGCGCACCTCGTTTTCCAGATGGGTATGCAGGGTGGCGCGTTCGAGGGCGATGGAGATCTGGCTGGCGACACCGGCCAGCGTGCGCAGCGCCACCTCGTCGGAAATGGCGAGATCGGGGCCGGCCAGATGCAGGTAGCCGACGGTGCGCTGTCCGAGGCGCAGCGCCATGCTGGCATGATGCCAGAGCGCCCCGCGCCCCCAGGCGGATTCGAACTCGCGGATCAGCGGCACGCCCTCGCTCCCCTCGCCGCCACCGATCGGAGGCGGAAAGGGATCGGGGCGCGGTCCGCCGCGGCCCTGATGGTGCTGGCTGGCCAGCGGCATGGCGTCGTCCTCGCGCAGATAGAGCCAGGAATCGCGCACGCCGGGAATGCCGAGGCTGCGCACCGCCGAGACGGTGGCGACATCGGACGGGGTATGGCAGCGGTTGAGTCCGTCGGTCATGTCATAGAGGGCACGCAGCACCTCATAGGACTGGGACAGCTCCTGCCGGCCCTGGTCGAGGGCGGAGAACAGGTGCACCGCCTGGGCATAGGTCGAGATCAGCAGGTCGAGGATCTGCTGCCGGCGGGCGGTGACATGGTGCCGCTCGCCGCCGATCTCCACTTCCAGCGGCTCGCCCGAGATCTCGGAGCGGCGCAGCCGGCGGTTCTTCAGCAGATAGGTGATGCGCGACGAGAGGATCTGCTCGTCATAGGGCTTGATGATGAAGCTGTCGGCGCCGGCCTCCAGCCCAGCCAGCACGTCCTGGGGCTGGGACAGGGAGGTGACGAGGATCACCGGCGTCTCTTCCAGTCCCGCGGTGGACTTGATGCGCTGGCACAGCTCGTAGCCGTCCATCCCCGGCATGAGGATGTCGCTGATGACGATGTCCGGCGGATGCTCGACGGCAATGGCATAGGCCTCGCCGCCGCTGCGGGCAGACGACACCGAATAGCCGAGCTGGGTCAGGAAACCGACGAGCTGGGCCCTCTGGGTGGGACTGTCCTCGGCAATGAGGACGCTTGGGACATGAGCAGTCATGCGGGCAATGTCTTTCGGCCGATCTGATCGCGAATGAAGCCGGCGATCTCCGGCAGGGGGAGGATGTGCTGGGCTGCTCCGAGCCGCAGCGCCGCCCCGGGCATTCCGAACACCACGGAGGTCTCGCGGTCCTGGATCACGGTGAGGCCGCCCTGCCGGGCGACATGGGCCAGACCGAGGGCGCCATCCTCGCCCATGCCGGTCAGGAGAACGGCGAGGGCCGCCGCTCCGAAGGCGTCTCCCACCGATCGAAACAGGCTGGAGACGGCCGGCCGGAAGCCGTTCTCGGCCGGACCGTCGGTCAGGGTGATCGCGCCGCGCCGGTTGATGCCGAGATGCTGTCCGTCCGGGCCGACATAGACATGGCCCGGCCGGGCGGGCACATCGGCCCGGGCCAGCGCCACCGGCATGCCGCAGCCGCGCCGGAGCCAGTCGGCAAATCCCGGCGTGAAGCCGGTCGCCATGTGCTGGACGATCAGCACCGGGGCCGGAAGGTCGGGGCCGAGCCCTTTCAGGATCTCCATGAGCGCCGGCGGGCCGCCGGTGGAGGCCCCCATGGCCACCACCCGCACCGGCCGCGCGGCAGGAACGGCGGGCCGGGCGCCGGTCCGGGGCGGCGTGCGCCGCACCACCCGCACCTCGGACATCAGCCGCAGGGAGAGCAGCAGATCGGCGACGGCGGCCTCGAAGCCCGGGCTCGCCGGGTCGGGCAGCTTGGGCACGATGGCGAGCGCGCCTTCCCGCAGGGCTTCCAGGCCGGGGTGGACGTCGCTGTGCTCGAAGCTGGCGCTGGCGACGACGATCGGGACCGGACAGCGGTGCATGATCGCCCGGGTTGCCTCGGTGCCGTTCATCACCGGCATGTGGCAGTCCATCAGCACGATGTCGGGCCGGCGGGCGAGCGCCAGCTCGACGGCCTCGGCGCCGTTGGCGGCCTCTCCGGCCAGGGCGAAGCCGGGGCTGCGGGCGATCACCCACGCGGCGATGGCCCGCTGGCTCGGCGAGTCGTCGACGATCAGGACCTGAATTTCCCGCCTGTCGGTCATAGCACGTGCCTCACGAGATCGATGAGCAGGGTCTGATCGAACGCGGATTTCAGCATGTAGGCATTGGCCCCGGCGCGCAGGCCGCGGTCATGGTCCTCCCGGCTTTCCATGGCGGTGACGAGCACCACCGGCAGGCGGGCAAGGCGCGGCTCGGCGCGGATGCGTTCGGTGAGCCCGAAGCCGTCCAGACGCGGCATGTCCACATCCGACACCACGGCATCGAAGGCCCGGGTCTGGAGCAGGGCCCAGGCTTCCATGCCGTCGGCGGCGGTTTCCACCTCGTAGCCGGCGGCCTCCAGAAGGCCGGCCTCCATGGACCGGGTGGTGAGGGAATCGTCCACCACCAGCAGCCGGATGCGCGATGGCCGGGCCGGCGGGCGGGGGGGGCCGGCGGGGGGGCCGGGGGGGAGGCGCCCCGCGGCGGGTCTGTCGGG
>JBBSSF010000237.1:0-6036 GCA_038242345.1 Hyphomicrobiales bacterium | reverse complement strand
GGCCGAGCAGGGAATGCAGGGTGACCTCCGGGAAGCGCGCCAGAATCTGGAAGCCCGGACGCTGGTCTGCGCCAAGCGCCTGCCAGTCCTCCAGACGGGCAGCGATGCGAACCCGGAGCCCGCGGGCCCGAGCCCGCTCGACGAGCGCCCGCCCCGCCCAGGTCACCGCATCCCAGTCGCTCCGATCACCCCCGAGATAGAGAGTCAGCGGCTCCGTGCTCATGGCCTCCGCCAGCGCATCAGCAAGCGGCGCTGTTTCCACGACGGCATCGGGGAATGCTCGCCACTGGAGCGGCAGTGTCAGGAGCGGATCGACGCTGTCGAGCACCGCCAATGCCGCACGCCGGTCAAGCTTTGCCACGTCGAACCGGCTGTCACCCGTAAGGATGCAGGCCGCGCACGCCTTCTGGCAATCTTCCACGGGGCAGTTCAGGATGCGCCGAGCGTCTTTCAGCAGCTCCGGCAGCATCCGGGTGGCCTGGACCGAAAAGCCAGCCCCGCCCGATGCCTGATCGAACAGCAGGAGCGACCAGGTTCGTCGCCCGGTCTCCTGCTGGCGCCGGGCGGTCGCGTAGCCGATCTCGCGGGTCTCGATGCCGAGGCGCCGGGCCAGTGCCTCGCGCAAGGCAACGGCGAGTGACACCGCTGCCGTCTCTGACTGCGCATCGTCCGATCCGGAAAGGGCATCGAGCTGCAGTTCGAACACGTCAGTGCGGGTGAAATGACCCAGGATCAGGTTTCGCTTGATCCCGAAGGGTGAAAGCACGCCGGAACAGGGGCCGTCTGACTTGGTGCGCCTGGCCTTGCTCCCGACGTCAGCATCCAATGGCAGATGGGCGCGCAAATCGACAGGCAACGGCAAGGCGGCACCGGTATTGTCCGGCTTTCCTTCCTCCGCGGCCGCCCGGCCACAATGCAGGCACAGGGCAAAACCATGGCCCAGGGCGCCGGAGGTGCGAAAGAGGATCGTACCTTCCCGTGAAGCCCGCATGCGCCCAGCCTCCGGATGGGCAAGGGCCTGCCAGGGCACACCGCTGGCGGAGACGATCGGCGGTGTCGGCGCGACATAGTCGAGACGCGTCACATCCGTGTGCGCCTTGTGGCGCTGGTCCTGTTCGTCGAAGGCAAAGCCGGCCGGCCTCAGATATTCCGCACGCTCCAGGGACGGGCTACCGCAATCCGGGCATTGAAGCGGCATCGCCGGACTGTCGCCACTGGCATCGCATGTCCGGCATCGCCAGGCGACGCGGAGGATCTGGGCGCCGCCACCATCTTCCGTCGGGCGCCAGTCCCGGGTCACGCCGGCCGAGCGGTAAACGAGCCCGTCAAGCACCACTTCCGAGCCCGGAGCATAATCCCGGATTGCCTGGGCCAGCGAACGGGAGGGCGCATCCAGTCGCCGGAACCGGCTTTCTCCGGCGACAGAATCCGAGGTCCGGCGCTGATCCGGATAATCGGGGACGAGGAAGGACACGACATCCGTCGGAAAACCATAGGCCGGCAACACGCCCCGGCTGGAAAGTTCTCCCAGCACGAAACCGCCGCACAGGCTCCTCAGCCGCAGCGCCACACTTTTGGCAGCAGGACTCTCCGGTGTTTCCGCCAGGACCGTCCGGCTCTCGGCCAGCGCCTGCCACTCCCGACGCCAGGCGTCCGCCGCCCGCGCCATCGCCCGGGCGGACTCGGCCAGGCATTCGGCAACGGGCTCGGTCTCGATCACGGTGCCCCGCACCAGTGTCTGAAGCGCGGTGCGGATCCCATCATCCCCACTGGCAGCGGTGCGACACCAGCGGCCAAACCGGACCACCGGATTGTCCGCAACGGTTTCGCCATCGGCGGTGCGCCCGAAGAACGCTCCCGCCTTCAACGTATGGAGATCATTGGCCCCATCCGCCCGAATGAAGGTGGAGAGCAGGAGAGCCGTCACATGCCGACGGGCAATCGGCTCGCTGGAGAGCGAGACCGAGGGCGCGCGGATCGCCGCGGTCAATGGCTCCGTCGGATTGGCATAGGTCGCCCAGCCGAACGGCTCGTCGCGGGCAAAGGTGAGGGCGAACGCGATCGCCTCGCCGCGTCGGCCGGCGCGACCGACCCGCTGGCGATAATTGGCCGGGGACGGCGGAACATTGGTGTTCACCACCCCGCCCAGGCCGCCAATATCGACACCCATTTCCATCGTGGTGGAACAGGAGAGGATGTTGAAGCGCCCGGCCCGGAATTCCTGCTCGAACCAGCGCAACCGCCAGCCGGGTTGCTGGGCGGAATGCTCGGCGATGAGGAACACCGGATCCAGCCGCGCCGCCCGATCATGCAGATCCCGCCACAGGCCATCCCGGCGCAGCCCGGCGACACGCTCATCACTGTCCAGCCAGTCCGTCATCCTCTGGCGCGTGTCCGGGTTGCGCGGACATGTGAACGGCAGTCGCGGCAGCGTCACGGGACGACAGAGCTCCCGCTCGATCCCGGTTCCATGGGGCTGCCAGGGGGTAAGGCCACGGAAAGTCGTGTCGAGGATCTGCCGGGTGACCGGGCAGACGAAAGCGGCCTCCACCCGCATGATTTCCGATCGCGAGAGATCGAGACGATAGCCGCCGCGCACCTCGGTCATCAACGGCAGGAGCGCGTTGAAGGCCGCAGACATGATGTCGTTGGCCGCGTCAACATGATCGGGACGGGCAGTGTCGAGTTTCAGACCCGTCAACAGGAGTTTGAGCAGCGCCGTCCGAGGAGATGTATTCTCCCGAACATGTGGCCACGAAATTGTGTATTTCTCTTCGGGATCCGCGATTTTTCCGGGAGGAAGTAAAATCTTGAAACGGAGCGTCATTCCTAACCAGCGGATCTCGCTATCTGGAATGACGATGGCGCCATTTGCCCTGAAGATAAGCGTTATTGCGAGATTGAGAAAATCTTTCCAGTCACCGAGCGTGCCACCAAAATTCCGGAATCCCGTCGGGACAGAGCGCTCCTCCAGCTTTTCGATAGCGCGGAAGCGCAAGGCTGCCAGCCCCAGGGTCTCGGCATTGTTCGCGCGCCGCGGGCGACGGAAGAATTCGCGCAGCAGGAACAGCCGGGCCAGATCCTTGGGGGCCGAGGGGGCGTCGTAACGGTAATTCCAGACCTCCTCGCGCAGATGACGCAGATCCTCTTCTTCCGAGAGGAGGTCGATGGCCTCCTCCCAGGGGATGCGTCTTGCCTGAGCGGCGAGCAGAGCACTTCGGTCGCGCTCATTCGAAGAGCGCATTTCGTCGACGGTTGCGTTCATCCCAGACGGAATGCCGGCGAGACCGGCAAGCGTCTTCTCGATCTGATCGAGCGTGGCCTGATCCGCCGCTCCGAGCCTGTCCTGCTGCACGGCATGATAAAGCGCGCCGCGGGTGAAGGTGCGTTCCGCATCCTGCTGAAGACGGGCGGCGAAGCGGGCCGTGCCCTGCCGGCTGTCGGTGAAGGTGATGAGCTGGCGTCCCTCCCCGGGGAGAACCACCCCCTGCTTCTTCGGCATCCGCTCCAGCATTTGCGGCAGGATCGTCCCCATCAGGAAGGGCGCGCCGAAACGCAACCGCCGCAGGGCGCCCTCCTTCGTGAGCGGATCGGAGCAGGACCAGCAGTGCGCCCCGTCGGACAGGCGCAGGTCGACGGTGTCCTCGGTCCGCATGTCGGCAAGCGTGCCATGACCGGGATCAAACGGCGCCGTCCATGCCCCGTTGCCGGCCTCGGGAAACACGATCATCCGCCGCTCGGCCGGCGCCGGCTTCCCGGGCGCGTCCCCGTCGTCCTCTTCGGGCAGGTCCACCCCGTCGGCGAATTCGTCCACCCGGTCGGACGCCTGGGGCCGCCGCAGCCGACTGTCCGTTTCTTCCGCCAGAAGCTGGGGGGCGCCGCAGCCACCACAGACGGCCAGCTCGAACAGCGGGGTGTCGCAGGCCGGACAGCGCTCCCGCTCCAGGACATGGACCGCCCCCCAGGGCCAGGCGGGATCCGCCAGCTCCGTGCCGGTCCGTCCGGAACAGGCCGGGTTCGGACACACCCAGACGCCCGCCTGGGCCCGGTGGACCAGATGCAGCCGCAGCGGCAGCATCCTCTGCCCGCCACGCTTGGCCTGAGCTGCATCCTCCGCAAGCGTCAGCAGGTCCTTGCGGCTGCCGGTGCCACCGAGCGCCCTGCTCCCGGCATCCTTCAGCGTGAGGCCGGGGCTGTCGGCAAGCGCCGCCCGCAGCCTCCGGGCGGCCGGATTATCGAACAGCGCCTCATTGGCATCGCGCGCCGGCGTTCCGGCCGGGTCCGGCGGTGGCAGGGTCGTGTCACGCTGGCCGGTGATGACGACGACCCTGTCTCGAGGAACACCCGCCACATCCGACAGGAAGCGCTGCAGGTCATCCTCCACCGCCTTGCCCGCGCCAATCGTCGCCGAAGTCGCGACGAACCGCACCTCCTCCGCCCGGACCCCGAACGCCTGGAGGACACGGCGCAACAGCAGCGCCAGCTCCGCCGCCTGGGAGCCGATATAGGAATGCGCCTCATCGAGGATGATCCAGCGAAACTTGCCCTGGGAGGCATCGAGGATCGGCCGGTCCGCCGTGCGGATCAGCAGATATTCGAGCATGGTGATGTTGGTGACGAGGATCGGCGGCGGATCGCTGCGGATGATCTCCCGGTCGATGGCTTCGTTGGGATAGGCCTTGCGCTCGTCAGCCTTGGCCTCCTCCGGCGTGTTGCCATTGTAGAGACCGAACCGCACCCGGTCCCCGAATGGCGCTGTCCAGTCGGTCAGGCGGTCCCGCTGGCTGGCGATCAGCGCGTTCAGCGGATAGAGCATCAGCGCCCGCACGCCCGAAAGACGCCCCTTCCTGTCCGCCTCTCGCTTGAGATCGGCTAACATCGGAACGAGGAAGCACTCCGTCTTGCCGGACCCTGTGCCCGAGCTGACCACCACCGAGCGCGGATCCGGTGCCAGCAGCGTGCGCCACGCCGCGAGCTGATGCGCATGGGGATGCCAGGTCCGCTGGAACTGATAGAGCTCCCGATCCCGCGACGCCGCCAGTCTCGGCGGGTTGTCCAGTCCGGCAATGACATCGGCGCCGAGCAGACTGGCGAGGTCCGCCATGGTCTCCGGTGCCGCGTGCCAACCGAAGGCGCCCTCCAGCACCGGATCCGCCAGGAAGGACCCGTCGGTGCCGGCCGGTTCCGCCAACACACGCCGCAGATGGCTGATGAGTGCAGGGTTGCGCACGCCCGACTGAGCCACCACGGCCGCCGCTGAACGGGCACAGAGCTGATCGAGAAAGTCGCTTAGTGGCATGGCTCAGACAGCCTCCGGCTGACGGCACGCCCGGGCATAGGCCGTCTCGAAATAGCGGGGATCGAAGCGGCGCGCCTCGCGCAGGGGATGGATGAGGTCCGGATCGGCTGGCCGGCCACAGGTAGCAATGGCTGCGGCAAGACGCGGGGCCAGAAGCACGCTGTGGGTGAAATTCCGGCTCGACGGCCGCGTCATCCCGAGGGCCGCCTGAAGAATGCGCGTCTCCTCCGGCCAGCACCGATCGCTCAGGTTGCGGCGCAGGAGTTCCTGCGCCGGATCCTGGTCGGACTCCCGAACGACCGGGGCCGTCGGTCTCGGCAATCCGGTGCTCAGACACAGCATGTCGACCAGCGGCGCCATATGTGGGCGGATGCCGGCAAGTGCCGCCAGCGGCTCCAGCAACAGGGCGGGCAGCAGCTCGCCGGCTGCCTCTCCAAGCAAGCGGCCGAGCGCCGCCTTGCGGGCTTCAAGGACAGTCAGCCATATGGCCCCGGAGATTGCTTCCCAGAGGAGCGGCAGCTCCATGTCCATTTCCAGGATCGCCCCGACCATGTCCGGCGGTGCCCCGAGCAGGAAGGCGACCAGCGCCTCCGGACATCCGGCAAGAACCACGAACCAGTCGAAGGCGGACAGGGGCGCCCGCCCCAGACAGAGTCGAAGTGTCGCCCGGAGCCGGCTCCAGTCCGGATGGGTTGGATCTTTGGCGATCGCAGCAAGGTGCTCGCTCATCGCGGCCT
>JBBSSF010000236.1:0-6050 GCA_038242345.1 Hyphomicrobiales bacterium | reverse complement strand
CGCTGCCCTTCAGGCGCCCGGGTGCGGTCAGCACTTGCGTGCCTGGTCTGACACCTTGAGACCCGGATCCGGCCTCCCCCTCCCCGGCGAGGGACGGATCCCGAGAATGCCCGAGCCGACCCCGAAAGGGAGCCCGGCCGCACGGTGGCGCCGGTGATCGGCGAGGTGCTCGCCTGTCTCGCCGGCCTGCCCGGCGCCCGCATCGCCCGGCTGTCCGGCTCGGGGGCGACCTGCTTTGCGCTCTTCGACACGGTGATGGCGGCCGAGACCGCCGCCCGGAGCCTGCGCGGCCCCGCGCCCGGATGGTGGACGGCCGCTGCCGGCTGGGCCGCCTGAGCGCCCCGCCCGGAAGCTTGCCGGGTCCTGTCGGCGCCGTTTCCGGGGCAGGGGAGGGCGGTCCGCCGGTGCGGGCCGCCGGTTTCATTCCGCGCTGCCGAAGACGGTCCCCCGGGGAACGTCGTCCCGGAGCGACGGCGGAATCCCGTCTGTCATCAGGTGGAGGGAAGGCCCCCGGGGCGGGGACCTTCGGGATCAGACCAGGCACGCAAGTGCTGACCGCACCCACGCGCCTGAAGGGCAGAAGATTTCTCATATGTCCCGATGGCATGAGAAATCTGCATCGAAATGCCAAAGAGTCCTCTTCGAGGACCTTCGGTATCAGACCGCGACGGTCAGGCCGCCATCTGACTTGAACATGGCGCCGGTCACATAGGCGGACTCGGCGCGGCTGGCCAGCAGCACATAGAGGCTGGTGTGATCCTCCGGCGCCGAGACGAAGCCGAGCGGGATGTGCTGGGCCATGACATCGACCCGCGAGCGGTCGGAGTTCAGCTCCCGGCCGGCCTGGCCGAGGGAGCCGGGACCGGAGAGCGCGGTGTCGGTCGCCCCCGGCGCCACGCCGTTGACGCGCACGTCCGGCGCGAACTCGTGCGCCATCTGGAGCATCGCCCCGCGCAGCGCGAACTTGGAGGCGGTGTAGAGCACGCCGCCGCCGCCGGCCAGGAAGCAGGCATTGGAGCCGGTGACGATGATCGCGCCCTTGGTCTTGCGCAGTTCGCCGACGGCGGCGCGGCCGCCCTGGATGGCGCCGAAGACGTTGACGCCGAAGATCTCTCCGGCCGCCTTCTCGATTTCCTCGGGGCTCTGCTTCTCGATCTTCTTGTGGAAGTCCCACAGGCCGGCATTGGCGACATAGACGTCGAGGCCGCCGTGCAGCTCGACGGCGCGGGCGACGGCGGCAGCGGCCGTGGCGGGGCTCGACACGTCGCCGATCACCACCGAGGCGCCCTCGGCCTCAAGGCTCGCCACATCCGCCTGCTTGCGCACGACGGCCACGACCTTGGCGCCCTCGGCGATGTAGCGCCGGACGACCGCCCGGCCGAGGCCGCTGGCGGAGCCGGTGACGACCGCGCGGATACCTTCAAGACGCGCCATGGCGCTCCTCCTTCGTCGCCCCGTCGCGGGGCGTTTCCCGGGTTCTTGGGGCGCCGTCCGTTCGCTCCGGCGCACGGACGGCGCCCCTGGCTCCTGAGCGGACGCATTTTCTTCACGCGAACCGGTGCCCACTTCGCTTGAAAATGCGCGCGCCTGCTTTCCGTTCGCCGAGGCTCGCGGCAAACACGCGCGTCTATTGAGCGGACGCATTTTCTTCACGCGAACCGGTGCCCACTTCGCTTGAAAATGCTCCGGCTGTCGGTCGGCTCGAAAAAAGGGCGCGAGCCCGCGTGTCATCGCGTTCCCGCGCCCTGAAGTCGAATGCCCGTCCGGCCCTGGGAGTCGGCCGGCCGGGCCGGGAGACCCGCGGCTCGGGTGAGGGGCCGCGGGAGGGAGACAGGGACCGGAGGCCCCTGAAACAGGATCCCCCGGAACTCCGGGGCGCGGGTGCGCGCGGCACCGCGTGCCCCCGGCTTATCAGAAGAAGACCGTCAGGTTCTTCGTCAGCAGCGTCGCCTGCTGGATCAGGATCAGGCGACGGGCGATCTCGAAGCTGTCGCCCTTCTGGCGCAGGATGTCGCGCCGACGGCCCATCAGCATGTTGTCGTCATGCTCGGACCGGTTGCGGTAGAGCGTGAAGACCGAATGGACCTCGAACTCGCCGGCAACCTCGGTCTCGAAGGCTTCCACGTTGGTGATCGCGTAGACATGACGGGTGGGCGGATCTTCCGTCCAGGTCATGCCGGATTCCAGACGCTGGATGCGCAGGTCCAGTTCGTCCCGGGTCTCGTCGAAGATCGCCATGTTGGTCGGCTCGATCTCCGGACGCTTCTCGCGGCGGAACCGGTTGGAGCGCAGCGGCAGCCAGTAGAACAGGTCCTCGGCCATCAGGCCGTGCCATTCCCGGTAGCGCTCGTTGTCCAGCAGCCGGGCCTCGGCGCGCAGGAAGCGCTCGATGGCCAGAAGCTGGGTGTCGCTGACCGGCTTGCCCTTGCCGTCGAGGGCAAGCAGCTGGTAGGCGGCAGCGTGGGGCTTCTCAAGGGTCGCGGTGGTCATTCGGCAGCCTCCGAAACGGGCCCGCCGGTCACGGGGGCGAGCGGAATGTCGGACCAGCTCTTGGCGTCCATGAATTCGGCCCAGCGCTTGTAGTAGCCGCGCTGGTTGGCGTCCGAGAGCTGGCCGCGATAGACCTGACCCGGCATTCCGGGATCCTTTTCCTGTCCGCGCGGCGACATGCCATAATAGAGCTTCTGGGAGCGGGTGACGAAGCCGGAATTGGCCGTCGTCGAGTGCTCCCAGTTCTCGCCGTCATCCATCTCCAGCATGCCGGAGGGGGAGAAGGTGCGCATGGTGCCCTTGCGGAACTTGTCCTTGATCTCGTCCGGCATGTTCTTCGGCACGAGGGTCCAGGCGTGCAGCTCGGTCTTCATCGGCCCCTTCGGCAGGAACACGCGGAAGGTGAAGTAGCCGGGCAGGAAGGCGAAGTTCGGGAAGATCGTCGCCGACGACACCGCGCCCCACATGTTGCGGCGCAGCGTGCCGAGGCGGGCCTCGATGGCATCCGAGCGCGACTTCATCCAGCGCAGGATGTCGCGGTCGCCCATGGTGGCGGCATTGCCGAGGAAGTTCTGGCCGAACTCCCAGCCATGGCCGTTGACCGAGACCTGATAGGAATTCTCGTTGTCGATGGCGACGCCGCCATGGGCCGCCAGCATCGGGTGCACGCCGCCGAGATGGGTCCACAGGGCGTGGTAGATGTCACCGACGAAGTTGTCGGCCGGGAATTTCCAGTTGCAGTTCAGCACCGAGCGGGTGACGCCCGGCAGGAACTCCGTGCCGCCCTCGTCGGCGTCCAGCACGGCATCGAGATACCAGCGGAAATCACCGAGGAACTCGTCGAGGGACGGGGCGTCCTCGGCGAAGGTGGCGAAGACGAGGCCCTTGTAGCTCTCGACGCGGGCGGGCTTCAGGCCCCAGTCCTCGCGCTTGAAGCCGGGGGTCTCGGTGTAGAGCTTGTCCTCGGGCATGCCCTTGAGGGAGCCGTCGAGGCCGAAGGCCCACCCGTGATAGTTGCAGATGAAGGACCGGCTGGTGCCCGAGTCGGCAAAGCAGACGCGGTTGCCGCGGTGCGGGCAGGAGTTGAGGAAGCAGTGGACCTTCTTGTCCTGGCCGCGGGTGACGATCACCGCGTCCTCACCGATATAGGTGGTGAGGAAATCGCCCGGCTTCTGGAGTTGCGACTCATGCGCAACGAAGTTCCAGGAGCGGGCGAAGATCCGCTCGAGTTCCTGCTCGTAGATTTCCTTTTCCCAGAAGATCCGGCGGTCGATCCAACCCTGGTCCAGATCCATGTAAGTGCTGGCGAATGATGTCATTTTCCCGGCGTCCCTCGGTCTTGTTCCCGTTTCCATACCATACCGTATGGTTCAGACCTTTTCCAGTCCGATCATGCAGATGCCGCGACTTTCGCGGCATTTGCGGGGAGCACCGGCACGCAGTAGCCGCAGGTGTAGACGCGTTCCACGTCGTCGGCCCGGGCGGACAGCACCGCGCGCTGGTTGATGTAGCCCTTCTCGGTGATTTCGTGGTTGGCCGGGTCCGGCGGGGTCGGCAGGACCACGAACAGCACGATCTTCGTCGACGAACCGAGCTGGCGGGCGTTGTAGGTGGCGAGCGCCGCGCCGATCTTCTCGGAGATCTCCGGATGCTCGGCGATCTCGGCGTCGGTCAGGCCCTCGGCGGCGGCGCCCAGCTCGGCGCGGGCGGCGGCGATGTTCGGGAAGATCATCAGGCCGATGTCGTCGCGGCCATGGCCGGTGACGACGGCATCCTGGATGAAGGGCTTGGCAGCGGAGATGGCCGCCAGGCGCAGGGCGCCGACATTGACCCAGGTGCCGGACGAGAGCTTGAAGTTCTCGGCGGTGCGGCCGTCATAGAGGATGCCGAGATCGGGACGGTCGGGCTCGGCGAAGCGGCCGGCGTCGGCGATCTTGTAGTAGCCGTCCTCGTCGAAGGCGGCCTCGGTGGCGTCGGGCTGGCGCCAGTAGCCCGGCATCACGTTCGGGCCCTTCACGCGCAGTTCCATCTTGCCGTGGTTCGGCACCATCTTGATGGCCGTGCCCGGGATCGGCACGCCGAGATTTTCCGCATGCGGGGTCTCGAAGTGGATCGCGGTGGAGAAGGGGGCCGTCTCGGTGGCGCCCCCGGCGCCGATGATCGGCGGCACATGGCCGACGGCCTTGCGGGCCGCCGCCGCCAGACGCTCGCGCACCGGCGCCGGCATCGCCGCGCCGGCATTGAACAGGAAGTTCACCTTGGTGAAGAAGTGCTCGGCAAAGGCCGGGTCCGTCTCCAGATAGGGCAGCAGGGCCTCGTAGCCGACCGGCACGTTGAAGTAGATGGTCGGCGAGATGTCGCGCAGATTGTCCACCGTCTGCCCGATCATCTTCGGCAGCGGCTTGCCCTGGTCGATGTAGAACGAGCCGCCGAAATAGAGCGCCTGGTTGAAGCAGCAGTTGCCGCCGAAAGTGTGGTTCCAGGGCAGCCAGTCGACCATCACCGGCGGCTGGGTGTTGAGGAACGGCCAGATGATCGAGAGCGCCTTCTGGTTCGACACCATCATGCGCTGGGTGTTGACGACGCCCTTCGGCATGCCGGTGGAGCCGGAGGTGAACAGCAGCTTGGCGATGGTGTCCGGGCCGGTGGCGGCATAGGCGGCGGCAACCGCTTCCGGGCTGGCCGGAACGATGTCCTCCAGGCCGATCACCTGGGCCGGGTTGGGGCCGGGGGCCAGACGCAGCGCATCGGGCGCCACCTTGTCGAGGGCGGCGGCGATCGCCTCCGGCTTGTCGGCGAACACCACGCCCGGGGTCGCCAGATTGAAGATGTGCTGGAGCTTCTCGAACTGGGACGCCGACATGGCATAGCCCGGCGAGATGATCGCCGCGGGCACGCCGATGCGCTGGGCCGCCAGCATCAGCTCGGCATGGCGGATGCCGTTGAGGGCGACGATGCCCAGCGGCCGGTCTGCCGAAAGGCCCAGCGGCAGCAGCCTGGCGGCCAGGGTGTCCACATCGCGCTTCACGTCGGCGAAGGTGCGGCGGATCCAGGCGCCGTCAGGGCCCCGTTCGGCCAGATAGACCCGATCGGGCGTGATCTCCGCCCAGTGATCGAGCTTGTCGAGCAGGCGCTCCGGGAAGTCCCCGAGCTCATGGCCGCTGGTCAGGATCAGCTCGCCCGCAGCCGTCGTCTCCACCTGCACGTCTACGGGCGCAAAAAGGCGCTCGCGCTGGCCGGCTTCCACCACGCTCATATCCCGTCCTCCCAATGTCGCCAAGCTCTTGGGGCCGGTCGACCGGATCCCGGGTTTCCCCGGCTCCTCATCCGTCAGCCTGCTTCCCCCTCCTCCGAGGAAGCGGCGCCGACCGCCCATACGGCTTAGTATGGATACTGATACCATACCTGTGCGTATGGTCGAGGGGTTTTGTTGGTCCAGTTCGAGAATCATACTCGGTTTTGCTCTGCCTGCCGGGCGGCGAGGGGCGTCCGGCAGAAAAAGAGACGCTTTTCCAGCGCCCTGTGAGCGGGGCCCGTCGCTCGGGCCGCGGCCGGGCCGG
>JBBSSF010000235.1:0-6061 GCA_038242345.1 Hyphomicrobiales bacterium | reverse complement strand
CGCCGTGCACCAGCCCCCGAACAGGCGACGGGCCCCGACCGGGGCCCGCCGAAGTCGCCTCGGGAGGAAAGGTCAGCTCGCGGAAAACTTCAGGAGCTTGAGGGCGTCGAAATCCTGCACGCCGCCGCCCACGCGCTTGGTGGTGTAGAAGAGCACATAGGGCTTGGAGGAATAGGGATCGCGCAGCACGTTGACCCCGGCCCGATCCACCACCAGATAGCCGCGCCGGAAATCGCCGAAGGCGACCGAGAGCGAGCCGGAGGCGATGTCCGGCATGTCCTCGGCTTCCACCACGGGGAAGTTCATCAGCATGGCATCGGCGCCGGGGGTGGCCGGCGGCGTCCAGAGATAGTTGCCGTCGGCATCCTTCATCTTGCGGATGGTCGCCTGCACCTTGCGGTTCATGACGAAGGTCGCATTCTGCCGGAAGCCCGCCTTCAGGGTGTAGACGAGGTCCACCAGGATGTCGGACGGGGTCGTGGCCGGGAAGCCGCCGGCGACGCCCGTGGCCACATAGCCGAGATTGCCCCAGCTCCACGAGGCTTCCGCCACCGCCGTGTAGGCGAGGAAGCCCTTCGGCCGGTTGGTGCCGTTGCCGGTCACGAAGGCGGTGCCCTCCTGTTCGGCGAAGGCCTGCTCCACCTCCTCGGCGATCCACTGGTCGATGTCGACGGCGGCATCGTCGATGAGGGCCGGGGTGGCGGCCGGCATGGCATAGAGTTCAGTGGTCGGGAAGGCGAGTTCGGCCAGCACCGGCGCCGTGGTCTCGGGCCGCGCCGCGGTCTCGGCCACCCAGCCGGTGGCCGGGCCGGTGATGGAGAAGGGCTTGCGATAGCTCGACCCGGAGACCTGCCGGCTGCCGGCGATGCGCCGGATCGGCGACACCCGGGCCAGCCGCAGCATGATGGCCGCCTCGGTCTCGGCCGGCACCAGATAGCCGCCATCGGCGCCGGTGGTGGTGGAGAGCGCCTTGGCCTCCAGCGCCTTCAGCCCGTCTTCCTGGCCGCGGCGCACATAGGCGTGGAAGGCGCTCTTGTGGGCGGCGGCTCCCGCATCGGCCCGGGGCGCCTCGGGCGCCAGCGCCGGGCGGCGGCCCTTCAGCACCAGATCGTCGACCCGCGCCTTCTGGGCATCGAGGGCCGAGGAGATGCGGTCCAGCCGGTCGAGGGTGAGGACATCGGCCGACGACCGCCGCTCGATCTCGGACAGCCGGGTGTCGTTCGCCTCCTTGAAGCTCTCGAAGGCGGTCATGAACTCGGAAAAGGCGGCCCCGACCTCGCTGCCGGTGGCGGCCTTGGTCTCGGGGGCGGAGGACAGATCGGTCATCGGACTGGTTCCTGCTGTGACGGTGGACGAACGGGATCGGAAACGGGCCAGCGTCGGCCCGGGAGTCAGGGCCGCGTGCGCGGGCCGGGACTGGCGAGCCGGAGGGCGCCGCGGCGGATCATGCGGGCGAGCGCATCGGTCTCGTCGGGCCGGGCGGCCTTGGCCGCGCTCACCCGGGCCTCGGGCAGGAGCGGAAAGGTCACCAGCGAGATTTCCCAGAGATCGACGGCCACGAGTTCGCGCACGCCGCGGCGCGGATCGGTGCGGGCCTTCTCGGTGCGAAAGCCGATGGAGAGCCCGTCCAGCGCGCCGGACTTCAGGAGCGCCCGGGCCTCGCGCGCCCGCGTCAGATCCGGGATCAGCCGGCCGCGCACGAAGAGGCCGCGGGCATCCTCCCGGATCTCCTCCCAGACGCCGATGGGTTCGGCCGGATCATGCTGCCAGAGCAGCTTCACGCCGCCGGGGCCCCGCCGCTTCAGCGAGGCGGCGAAGGCGCCGGCCAGCACGATGTCGTTGCCGAGATCGGGCCGGCCGAACAGGCTCGCATAGCCTTCGAAGGTCCAGGCGCCGGTCTCGGCAAGCGGCAGTCCGGAGAGGAATTTCCGCTCGCGCGCCAGGGGGCCGGCGGGGGCCGGGATGGATCCGGTCATCTCGCCCCTCCACGCGGCCGGTGGCGGCGCTCGGCTGCCAGAAGCAGGCGGAGGCGATCGGCGAAGGCGGCGAACACCGGTTCCGGCGCACGCGCCTTCGGGCCGGGGATCACCCCCAGCCGGATCATCAGCGTCATGGGTCGTGTCCTTGGGGAAATGTCAGTCGGGATCGCGGAACAGGCTGTTGAGACGTGCGATCTCGTTGACGAAGCTCTCGAAGCGGCGGTTGGCCGCCACCAGTTCCTTCAGCGTCCAGAGCACCAGCCCCGAGGCGCCGCTCGCCCAGAGAAAGAGGACGAGGTGGGCGAGGTCGCCCCGTTCCGCGATGGTTTCGGTTACCGGGTCCATGCCGTCTCCCCGTCAGGATCCGGGCGCCCGGGCGCCATAGCCCACGGCCACCCGCTTCTCGTCCTCCGAAAGGAAGGCGGCGGCCCCGACGCGCGCCCACAGCGCCTCCCGCTCGGTGGAGAGCGCGGAGATGGCGTCGAGGTCGTGGCCGATCCGCAGCCCCGTTCCGAAGGCCGGCCCCAGCCACTGGGTGAGTGCGCCCGCCGTGCGGTTGAGGAGCGGCAGCACGGTCTGGCGCCAGAAGGCGAGGTTGGCCTCGCGGAAGTTGGCATAGGTCGCATCGCCCGGGATGCCGAGGAGCATGGGCGGCACACCGAAGGCGAGCGCGATTTCCCGCGCCGCCTGGTTCTTGGCGTCGATGAAGTCCATTTCCTTCGGCGTCAGCGACAGGGGCTTCCAGTCGAGCCCGCCTTCCAGCAGCAGCGGCCGGCCGGCATTGCGCGCGCCCTGATAGCCGTCGGCCAGCTCGGCCTTGAGGCGGGCGAACTGGTCGTCGGTGAGGTTGCCGCCCTCGCCGCGATAGACCAGCGCGCCGGACGGCCGGGCGGCATTGTCGAGCAGCGCCTTCGCCCAGGCCCCGGCCGCATTGTGGATGTCGAGGCTGACGGCGGCCGCCGCCATCGGGGCGAGGCCATGATGGTCGTCGAGGGGATGGAACAGGGTCAGGTGCAGGATCGGCCGCACCGGCCCCTCGTCCTGGCGGAAGCGCACGGTGCGCCCGCCGGCGGCATAGTCATAGGCGTCCGGCCAGCCCTCGGGTCCGGGGATCACCCGCATCCGGTCGGGCCGCAGCACGTGGAGCTCGCGCACCTGGCCATCCAGCGCCACGGCTTCCAGATAGCCATTGCCGGAGATCATCAGGTGGCCGGTCAGCGCCTCGATCAGGTCCGCCCCGCCCTGCCGGTCATTGGGCCGGGCGAGGAGATCGAGCAGTGGATGGGCGGTCAGTTCGCGCGCGCCCTCATAGAGCAGCACCGGCACCGAGGCCGCGGCCTCGCAGATCATGCGCACGGCGCGATAGGCGACGGGATTGCGCACGAAGCCCTCGCGGGCGAGCGCGCCATAGTCCGCCCCCGTCCAGACCGGGCGCCCCGGCTGGGAGAGCGCGAGGAGCGCGCCCGCGCGGGAGGCCTTCATTTCCCCGGGCGCCGTGCGGGCGTGCGTCATCGCCCCGGCCCGCGCCCGGCGCGGCCAGCTGAACCAGTTCGGCATGAAAATCTTCCTGCTTATTGGGGGAAAGGCCGCGGCTCAGATCCGCCGCACCTTCGGCTCGCCGGTCTGGGAGAGCATCAGTGCGGTGACGGCCCAGACCAGGGCGTCCAGCCGGTCCGGCGAGCGGCCCGAGGACAGGCCGCCGGGGCCGAAATCGCACATCTCGTCTTCCAGCTCCGGCATCGTGCCGACATGGCGCACCCGACCCTGCTCATAGAGGGCGGCCACCGGTTCGGCGCGCAGATATTTGCCCCGGGTCGCCCGCACCGGCGTCACCGGCACGCCGGGATCCACCTCGCGGATCACCGCCGCCACCATGTCGCCGCCCTGGTTCACCTCCGCCACCAGCGCATCGGCCTCGAAGCGGTGATAGAGCCCGACGGCCCGCGCCGCCCATTCCGCCGGACGCAGCCCCTGGGTCGTGCCATCCTTCAGCACATAGGCGACATTGTCGGGCCCGAGCCCCACCGCCACCAGACCGCAGGCATCCGCCCCCGCGCCCGACCCGGCCGGCGGATCGACGGCGACGACGATGCGGGCAAGCCCCGGCGCGGCAGGGACCCGCCAGGCCTCCAGCGCCTCGCGCCGCCACAGGGCGTCCGCCCGGTCCTCGATCAGCTCGCCGTCCAGCTCCTGCCGGCCCAGCCGCGTGCCGGCATAGCGGCCGACGACCGCCTCCAGAAAGCCCGGCGCCAGATTGCCGGCATTCGCCGAGGTCGCGGCGCGGGAGACCACCGTCCGCCGGTCGGCGATCAGCCGGCGCAGCAGCGGAATGGCCCGGGGCGTCGTCGTCACCACCTGCCGCGGCCGGTGGCCGAGGCGCAGGCCGAACTGCAGCATGTCCCAGGTCGCCTCGGCATAGCGCCATTTGGCAAGCTCGTCGGCCCAGGCCGCGCCGAACTGCGGTCCGCGCAGGCCCTCGGGATCCTCGGCCGAGAACACCTGCGCCACCGCCCCGTTCGGCCAGGTCAGGCGCCGGCGGGAGGGGGTCCAGTCCGGCCGCTCGGATCGCGGGTGAATGGCGAGAAGCCCCGACACCCCTTCGATCATCACGTCGCGGACATCGCCCAGGGTCTCGCCGACCAGGGCGATGCGGCCGACGGCGGTGCCATCGCGCCCCGTCGCCTGGGCCCGCACCCATTCGGCCCCGGCCCGGGTCTTGCCGGCGCCGCGACCGCCCATCAGCAGCCACACGGTCCAGTCGCCAGCCGGCGTCAGCTGGTCGTCGCGCGCCCAGAGCGGCCAGTCATGGGCCAGCGCCGTCAGCGCGGCGGCATCATAATCGGCCAGCAGGCCGGCGATGCCGCCGGTGCCGGCCAGATCCGAGAGCAGATGGCGCAGGCGCCGGGCGTCTTCCATGTCCTGCCCTCCCGGTCATGAAAAAAGGGCCCGGCGGGGGCCCTGTCGAACAGCACGTCGAGAGCTTTTCCCGAATCGTCTTCCGTTCGCTCGAGGCGCATACGACAAACACTCGGGTCTCTTGAGGTCGCGCATCATACCAGCCGCACGAAGTGCTGACCGCACCGTGCGCCTGAAGATCAGCAGATTTCCGATATGCTCCAGGGATATGGGAAATCTGCATCGGAATACCAAAGAATCCTTTTCAAGGATCTTTGGTATCAGTCACGCGGAGCGGTGTCCACCTCGCCCGGACAGGCTCTGGCCGACAGCCGCGCCAGACGTCCGGCCAGATCGGCCCGCAGCTGCGCGATGTCGGCTTCCGGCTCGGCTGCCTCCGCACCGGCCTTGCGCCGGTCAAGATCGATCAGCGTGTCGAGGGTGCGGGCGAGAATGCCGAGGGTGCGGGCATCCCGCTCCCGGTTCTGGGCGGACACGCCGACCCGGGCCTCGATGTCGGCCACATGGGCCGCGCACGCCCGGTAGAGCCCGGCGATCAGCGCCGCCCGGTCGGCCGGCGGCTCCCCGGCCCGGACACCCTGCCCGGTCTCCGATCCCGCGTCCGGCGCGGCGTCCGGCGCCGGCGTGGAAGCCTCGCCCGCGCCCGGTCCGTCGCCCCCGCGCGTCCAGCCCTCGGTGCGGGCCCGGCGGCGGATGGTCTGGGCGCTCACGCCGGCAAAGGCGGAAAGCCCGCTGGCGGAAACGGCGCCGGTCTCCCACAGACGGCGGATCTCGTCCCAGGCGACCGCGCGCCGCTTCGTCGTTGCGCCTTCCGCCATCGCCCCCGCCTTTCCGGAGGATCATCTCCCCCGCCCGCACCTCTGCGACCATGACCAGAGGCTAGCGAAGCAGCGGCGCGCTGTCAATGACTATATTCCTATAATCAGGAAAAAAGTCCTATTTCCGCGTCCGGCTGGCGCGCTTGCGGCCGGGCATTTCCATCGGCCAGGTCACGAGATGGTCCTCATAGTCCTCCACCTTCATCCCCTCCTCGCTGATGGTGCGGCCGCGCACCGAGACACCGGCCGCGTGCACGCTGTCGGGGTCACCGGAGACGAGGGGATGCCAGGCAAAGAGATCCCTGCCTTCGGACACGAGGCGATAGGCGCAGGTGGGCGGCAGCCAGG
>JBBSSF010000234.1:0-6080 GCA_038242345.1 Hyphomicrobiales bacterium | reverse complement strand
GCCGGGAGACCGGCGCCGTCGCCTGCCTCGTCTCCGGCTCCGCCCTCACCCCGCGCATCCGCACCGTCGACAGCCTGATGCACCGGGTCGAGGTGCCGTTCGAGGGCCATCTCCTGCCCGCCCCGCACGATCACGACAAAGTGCTGCGGCGCCTCTATGGCGATTACCGGACCCTGCCGCCGCCGGAAAAGCGGGTGCCGACCCATCTTCTGGCCCCATCCGTCAACCCGCCACCGCCCGGCTGACGGGACGCCGCGTCAGCCACGCCTCCTCCCCCTCCGCAGGCAGCCGGAACCCCGCGACATATTTGCCGGCGACGGGCTCGACATTTCATACGGATGCCTTATCTGTTCGGGAAAATTCGCAGGCTTCGCCCGCCGGACGGGGCCGGTCCTGCCAGACTGGCGCCGGATGGCTCGCCCCCTCGCCTCCAAGGGTTGCTCCCCCGTGACGCGCACCCATCTCACGGCCCTGATCGTCGCCTCGTCCCTCTTCATGGAGAATCTGGACTCGACGGTCATCGCCACGTCGCTGCCAGCCATTGCCGCCTCGATCCAGTCGGACCCGATCGCGCTGAAGCTCGCCTTCACCGCCTATCTGCTGTCGCTGGCCGTGTTCATTCCCATTTCCGGCTGGGCGGCCGACCGGTTCGGCGCGCGCACGGTGTTCTGCTCGGCGATCGCGGTCTTTCTCGTCGGCTCCGTCGGCTGCGCGGTGTCGTCGAGCCTGCCGGATTTCGTCCTCGCCCGCATCGTCCAGGGCATGGGCGGGGCGATGATGACGCCGGTCGGCCGGCTCGTCGTGGTGCGCTCGGCGCCGCGCCACGAGCTGATGAGCGCCATGACCTGGCTCACCTTTCCGGCCCTTGTCGGCCCGCTGGTGGGCCCGCCGCTGGGCGGCTTCATCACCACCTTCTTCAGCTGGCACTGGATCTTCCTCATCAACATCCCGGTCGGGCTGCTGGGTCTCGTCGGGGCGGCCTTCTTCGTCGACAACGTGCGCGCGGAGGACACCCGCCCCCTCGACCGGCTGGGCTTCGTGCTCTCGGGGCTGGGGCTGTCCGGGCTGGTGTTCGGGCTCTCCGCCTTCGGACAGGAGGCCGAGGCCTTCCCGCACTGGATGGCCGGCATCCTGATCGTGGCCGGCGCGCTTTCCACCGCCGCCTATGTCCGCCACGCCCGGCGCACGCCGTTCCCGCTCCTCGATCTGGGGCTCGCCCGCATCGATTCCTTCCGCATCGCGGTGATCGGCGGATTCTTCTTCCGGGTCGGCATGGGCGCCGTGCCCTTCCTGCTGCCGCTGATGCTGCAGCTCGGCATGGGCATGGATCCGTTCCAGTCGGGCAGCCTCACCTTCGTGTCGGCCGCCGGCGCGCTGATGATGAAAACGACGGCCCCGATGATCGTGCGCCGCTTCGGCTTCCGCATGGTGCTGACGGTGAATGCGGTGCTGTGCGCCGTCACCATGGCCATCAACGGCCTCTTCATCTTCGCCCCGCCCCATGCCGTCATCCTGACGGTGCTGCTGGTCGGCGGCTTCCTGCGCTCGCTCCAGTTCACCAGCCTCAACACCGTCGCCTTCGCCGATGTGGAGCAGGAGCGGCTGAGCTCGGCCACCAGCTTCTCGGCGGTCGCCCAGCAGCTCGCCGCCTCCACCGGCGTGACGCTGGCCGCCATCGTGCTCGGCACCCTGCGCGATGCCGACGGCTCGATCCTGCCCACCGACTTCCTCTATGCCTTCCTGACGGTCGGCAGCTTCTCGGCGATCTCGCTGTGGTGGTTCTTCCAGATGACCCCGGAGACCGGCGAAGGCATGGCCGGGCACGAAAAGCAGAAGGCCCCGGCGCGCTGACCGGGGCCTTCCACGAACAGGGATCCGGCCGGCTGCCCGCAAGGAGCAGCCGTCGGGCTCTCACCACACGCCGGTATTCTTCATCGACACCCAGGGCTCGGCCGGCGGCAGCTTCTCGCCCTTCTGCAAAAGCTCGATGGAGATCAGGTCCGGCGAGCGGATGAAGGCCATCCAGCCATCCCGCGGCGGACGGTTGATGGTGACGCCGGCCGCCATCAGCTTCTCGCAGGTCGCGTAGATATTCTCGACCTCGAAGGCCAGATGGCCGAAATTGCGCGCGGTGCCATAGTCCTCGTCATCCCAGTTCCAAGTGAGTTCGAGGAGCGGCGCATCCTCCGCCTTCGCCGCCGCGACATCGCCGGGCGCTGCCAGATAGACGAGGGTGAACCGGCCCGCTTCCGAGGAGAAGCGGCGGGTCTCGATCATGCCGAACTTGGTGACGTAGAAGTCCAGGGAGGCGTCGAGATCGCGCACGCGGACCATGGTGTGCAGATAGCGCATGGGAAGGCTCCTTCGCGCGGGGGGCGCGCTGGCGGGGAGAATATCATCCCGCGGGGCGCCGGGCGCTGCGGGGGGCTGAAGAGGTTCCATCGACCCCGGAGGACAGGAAAACTCTTCAGGAGGATGTCCGGGAACCCCGTCCGGGGCACGCCCGCATCAGGCGGTCGCCTCGACGCGGCCCTCCACCAGGGTGACGCGGCGGTCCATGCGGGCGGCGAGTTCGAGATTGTGGGTGGCGATCAGCGCCGCCAGACCGGATGCCTTCACCAGCCGCATCAGCGCGTCGAAGACGAGGCCCGAGGTGCGCGGATCGAGATTGCCGGTGGGCTCGTCGGCCAGCAGCAACCGCGGCGCGTTGGCGACCGCGCGGGCGATCGCCACCCGCTGGCGCTCGCCGCCGGACAGCTCGCCCGGCCGGTGGTCGGCCCGGTGGTCGATGCGCAGATAGGACAGCAGCGCCTTCGCCCGGTCCTCGGCCGCCACCCGGCCAAGGCCGCGGATGCGCTGGGGCAGCGCCACATTCTCCAGGGCCGTGAAGTCCGGCAGGAGATGATGGAACTGGTAGACGAAGCCGATATCGGTGCGGCGGATGCTGGTGCGGGCCGAATCGTCGAGGCCGGCGCAGGAGCGGCCGGAAATCTCCACGACACCCTCGTCGGGCCGCTCCAGCAGGCCGGCGATGTGCAGCAGCGTCGACTTGCCGGCACCCGACGGGCCGATGAGAGCGACGATCTCCCCGGGCATGATCTCCAGATCGGCGCCGCGCAGCACGTCGAGCCGCTGCTCGCCCTCGCGATAGGAGCGCGTGACGCCCTCCAGCCGCAGGGCCGGGGTCCGGGTCTCGGTGGTCTCGGTCATGATCCGTGCCGCCTTCTCATTCCGACTTCAGGGCATCGACCGGATCGAGCCGGGCCGCTTTCCACGCCGGATAGAGGGTGGCGAGGAAGGACAGCACCAGCGCCATCAGGACCACGGAGACCGTTTCGCCGGAATCCATGTCGGCAGGCAGCTGGCTCAGGAAATAGAGTTCGGGGGTGAAGAGTTCCGTGCGCGTCACCCAGGAGATGGCCTGACGGATGCTCTCGATGTTGAGGCAGACCACCCAGCCGAGCACCAGGCCCGACAGCGTGCCCGCCACCCCGATGGTGGAGCCGGTTATCATGAACACCCGGAGGATGGTGCCCCGGGTGGCGCCCATGGTCCTCAGGATGGCGATGTCGCGCGACTTGTCCTTCACCAGCATGGTGAGGCCGGAGACGATGTTGAGCGCCGCCACCAGCACGATGAGGGTGAGGATCAGGAACATCACGTTCCGCTCGACTTCCAGCGCCGAGAAGAAGGTGACATTGCGCTGCCGCCAGTCCGCCACATAGATCGAGCGCTCGGCCGCCGTCTCCACCGGCTCGCGCATCTCGCCGACCCTGTCGGGATCGGTGACGAACAGCTCCAGGGAGGTGAGCTTGCCTTCCTGCTCGAAGAAGTCCTGCGCTTCGGCCAGCGGCATGAACACCACGGAGCCGTCGAACTCCGACATGCCGACCTCGAAGATCGCCGCGACCGGGAAGGCCCGGGCCCGCGGCGTGACGCCAAAGGGCGTCGCCGCCCCCTTTGGCGAGACGAGGGTGATCCTGTCGCCCAGCGACACGCCGAGGGCGCGCGCCAGCCGGGTGCCGATGGCCACCCCGCCCGACCCGTCGAAGCCGTCCAGGGTGCCGAGCTTCACCGCCGGGCGCATGAGCGGCAGGCGGGTGATGTCGTCGGCCCGCACGCCGCGCACGACGGCGCCGAAGCCGCCGGACGGACCGGTGACGAGGGCCTGCCCTTCCACCTCGGGCAGGACCAGCGTGACCCCGGGAACCGCGGCCAGTCGGCTGACGAGCGCCGGATCATCGGTCAGCGGACCGTCGATCGGCTGCACGATCATGTGGCCGTTCAGCCCGAGGATCTTGCCGGTGAGTTCGGACCGGAACCCGTTCATCACCGCCATGACGATGATGAGGGTCGCGACGCCCAGCATGATGCCGACAAAGGAGAAGCCGGCGATCACGGAAATGAAGGCGTCGCGCCGGCGCGACCGCAGATAGCGGCCGGCCAGCTGCCATTCGTACCCGGCGAAGGGCCGGGCCCGGTCGGGCTCCAGTGCGTTCTCTTTGGCCAAGAGCGGTATCCCGAAGTCAGTTGGATCAGGCGGTGCGGCTGGCGATCAGCCGGTTGAGCGCCGCCTCGAGGGGAAGGGTCTCGCGCACGCCGGTGGCGCGCCGCTTCAGCTCGACCTCGCCCGAGGCCAGGCCGCGCGGGCCGACCACGAGCTGCCAGGGCAGGCCGATGAGATCCATGGTGGCGAACTTGTTGCCGGCGCGGGTGTCCAGATCGTCGACGAGCACCGAGAGGCCGGCGGCCTCCAGCTTCGCTTCCAGATCGGCCGCCGCCGCATCGGTGGCGGCATCGCCCGGCTTCAGGTTCACGAGGCCCACATCGAAGGGCGCGACGGCGTCCGGCCAGATGATGCCGGCATCATCATGGCTGGCCTCGATGATGGCGCCGAGCAGGCGCGACACGCCGATGCCATAGGAGCCCATGTGCACCGGCTTCTCCTGCCCGTCGGGGCCGGCGACCTTGGCGCCCATCGGCTCGGAATAGCGGGTGCCGAAATAGAAGATGTGGCCGACCTCGATGCCGCGGGCGGCAATCTTGCGCTCCTCGGGGATCGCATTGAAGGCCGCCTCGTCGTGCTTCTCCTCGGTCGCCGCATAATAGGACGTCCAGGCGTTCACGATAGGCGAGAGATCGCCGTCGAAGTTCACGTCCGCATCGGGGATCGGCAGGTCGATGAGGGCCTTGTCGCAGAACACGGCGCTCTCGCCGGTGTCGGCGAGGATGATGAACTCGTGGCTCATCTTGCCGCCGATCGGGCCGGTGTCGGCCTGCATCGGGATGGCGGTGAGGCCCATGCGGCGATAGGTGCGCAGATAGGCCACGAACATGCGGTGATAGGCACGGATGGCGCCGTCATAGTCCGTGTCGAAGGAATAGGCATCCTTCATCAGGAATTCGCGGCCGCGCATGACGCCGAAGCGCGGGCGCACCTCGTCGCGGAACTTCCACTGGATATGATAGAGGTTCAGCGGCAGGTCGCGATAGGAGCGCACCGACGCGCGGAAGATGTCGGTAATCATCTCCTCGTTGGTCGGGCCATAGAGCATCTCGCGCTCGCCGCGGTCGGTGATGCGCAGCATCTCCTTGCCATAGGCGTCATAGCGGCCGCTCTCGCGCCACAGGTCGGCGGACTGCAGCGTGGGCATCAGCAGCTCCACGGCGCCGGCCCGGTCCTGCTCCTCGCGCACGATGTCGGCCACCTTGTCGAGAACGCGCAGGCCGAGCGGCAGCCAGGCATAGATGCCGGCCGCCTGCTGGCGGATCATGCCGGCCCTGAGCATCAGCCGGTGCGAGGCGATCTCGGCCTCCTTCGGCGTTTCCTTGAGAACGGGCAGGAAAAAACGCGAGAGTCGCATCGTCTTGAATTCCGGTCGGCGTGATGTCTGTGCGGGGCCCCGAAGGAGCGGCCGCGCCAGCCCGAATGTGACCGGCGCGGCCGACACATGAGGCGCACCGGAGCAAAAAGACAAGTCCGTTGCCTTCCGTTTCGACGTCAATCATGGCGGTTCCGGGGCCGGACGGGCACGTCACCCGCGCCCGTCCCTCAAATGGCCGATGACGTCAGCGTAAGG
>JBBSSF010000233.1:0-6104 GCA_038242345.1 Hyphomicrobiales bacterium | reverse complement strand
TTCTGAAAATTGGTGGTGTGGGAGAGCAGGCCCGTCATCGGGTGGGCCGTGCCTGCGGCGTCCACCAGCGCTTCTCCCAGCACCATGTAGCCGCCGCACTCGCCGATCACCGGCCGCGTCGTGGCAAAGCGGGCGAGGCCGTGCCGGAAGCGGTCGGCGGTGGCGAGCGTGTCCGCGTGCAGCTCGGGATAGCCGCCGGGCAGCAAGCAGGCGTCGGCGTCTTCGGGCGGCGGGGCGTCGGCGAGCGGCGAGAAGAACAGGATTTCCGCCCCCGCCGCCCGCCAGCCGGCGAGCACATGGGGATAGACGAAGGAAAAGGCCGCATCCCGGGCGATGGCGATGCGCTGGCCGGGCGGCGGCAGCAGGGTGGCGGGCTCCGGCGCCGGGCCGGCCGGCAGGGCGGTGGCGGCCAGCGCCCGGATGCGGGCAAGGTCCGTGTGGGCGGCGAGGAAATCCGCCAGCCGGTCCAGCCGGTCGGAGAGGTCCGCGGTCTCACCGGCCTGCACGAGGCCCAGATGCCGTTCCGGCAGGATGATTTCGGCGCCGCGTGGCAGCGCGCCGACGACGGACAGCCCCACGGACTCGATCGCCGCCTCTGCCTGTGCCGTGTGGCGCGGGCTGCCGACCCGGTTGAGGATCACCCCGGCGATCGAGATCCGCGGATCGAAGCGGGCACAGCCGAGTGCCACCGCGCCGGCCGAGGCGCCCTGTCCGGTCACGTCCAGCACGAGCAGCACCGGCCAGCCGGTGCGGGCGGCAATATCAGCGGTGGAGCCGGCGCGGCCGGGCCGGCCGGCAATGCCATCGAACAGCCCCATGCCGCCCTCGCACAGCACCAGCTCGGCGCCAAGGCCGGCATTGGTGGCCAGCGCCGTCAGAAGGTCCGGCGGCAGGATCCAGCTGTCGAGATTGACGCCGGGATGGCCGGTGGCGGCGGCGTGAAAGGCCGGGTCGATATACTCGGGGCCGCATTTGGCGCCGGCAACCGCCACTCCGGCGCGGGTGAACGCCCGCATCAGCCCCAGCGCCACCGTGGTCTTGCCGGCGCCCGAGCGCGGCGCGGCGATGACGAGGCCCGGCACAGTCACGGCGTCACCTCCAGATCGAGGGGGGAGCTGAGCGCCCGCAGCGTCGGGGCGAGCACTGCCCGCAGCGCCACGATGCCGCCGATGGCGACGATTGCCGGCGCGCGGATGCCGGCCGCCGTCGCATCCGTCACCGCATCCGCCAGCCGGGTGACGAGGAGGCGCTGGGCCGGGGTGGTGGCATCCGCCACGAAGGCGACGGGGGTGTCGGGCGAGAGCCCGCCGGCCATCAGCCCGGCGGTGATGTCGGCCAGTCCGGTCATGGCCATGTAGAGCACGATCGGCAGGCCGGTGGCGGCCAGTTCCGCCCAGTCCGGCCCGGGATCGCTGCCGGCGGCCGGGTGGCCGGTGGCGAGGATGATCGCCCGGTTGGTCTCGCGCGCGGTGGCCGGAATGCCGGCGGCGGCCAGTCCGCCAAGGCCGGCGGTGATGCCGGGGATCACCCGCCACGGAATGCCGGCGGCCGTCAGCGCCGCGCCTTCCTCGGCGCCGCGGCCGAACACGAAGGGGTCGCCGCCCTTCAGCCGCAGCACCTTCATGCCCTGCGCCGCCAGCTGGATCAGCCGGGCGGAGATCGTGTCCTGGGTCGGCGATGGCCGGCCGCCGCGCTTGCCGGCGGCCTCCAGCCGGGCCGACGGGTTGGCCAGCGCCAGAATTTCCGGTGCGACGAGGGCGTCGTGCACGATGACATCGGCCTGATCGAGGCCGTTGAGGGCGTGCAGTGTCAGAAGCCCGGGGTCGCCGGGGCCGGCACCGGTCAGCCACACGGAGCCGGGCGCAAAGGTCGGCAGGGCCGGCCGTCGCGGATCAGGAGCGGTCATCGGGACCTCCGGAGACGGGGGGGATCGCCGGGCTGCCGCCCGGACCCGCCCGGCGACCCCAGGGGCTCCCGTCCCCGCCCCTTTTTTATGATGAAGGACGGGGGGGGGCGGGGCAGCGCCCTGAAGTGCTTCGCGCCGGCGTCAGGACGGAGTAGAACCCGAGGCCATGGACTCCGATCTCGCCCATTCCCGTCTCCGCCGTGGCTGGACCACGGGCACCTGCGCCACGGCTGCGGCGCGGGCGGCCTTCACGGCGCTTGTCACCGGCGGGGAGTTCCCCGATCCCGTGGCGGTGCGCCTGCCGGGTGGCGAGCGGCCGGCCTTCGCGCTGGCCATCACCGAGGCCGGCGACGGCTTCGCCCGGGCCGGCGTGGTGAAGGATGCCGGTGACGATCCGGACATCACCCATGGCGCCCTGGTCGTTGCCACCGTGTGCCGGGGCGCGCCGGGCTCCGGCGTCACCTTCCTCGGTGGTCCCGGGGTTGGCCGGGTGACGCGGCCGGGGCTGCCCATTCCGCCGGGGGAGCCCGCCATCAACCCGGTGCCGCGGGAATTGATGCGCTGGGCCATCGACGAGGCCGCCGCCGAACTGGGCGTCGGTGCCGATGCCGTCATCGAGATTTCCATTCCCGGCGGCGCCGATCTGGCGACCCAGACCCTCAACGGCCGCCTCGGCATCGTCGGCGGCCTCTCGGTGCTGGGCACCACGGGCATCGTCGTGCCCTATTCCTGCGCGGCGTGGATCCACTCCATTCACCGCGGCGTCGATGTCGCCCGCGCCTCGGGCCTCACCCATCTGGCGGGTGCCACCGGCCACGTCTCCGAGGAAGCCGCCCGGCGCTTTCACGGCCTGTCGGATCTCGCCCTCATCGACATGGGCGATTTCGCCGGCGGCCTGCTCAAATATCTCCGCCGCCACCCGGTCGAGCGCGTCACCATCGCCGGCGGCTTCGCCAAGATGACCAAGCTCGGGCAGGGCCTGCTCGATCTCCACTCCCGCCGCGGCGCCGTGGATCCCGGCTTCATCGCGGCACTTGCCGCCGAAAAGGGCGCCCCGGCCGATCTCGTCGCCCGCATCGCCACCCTGCCGAGTGCCGCCGAGGCGCTGGTGAACGCGAATGCCGTCGGCTTCGATCTCGCCGGCCCCGTCGCGGACGCCGCGTGGGAGACGGCCGCGAAGGCGCTCTCCGGCTCCGGCATCGTGCTGGACCTGCTCGTCACCGACCGCTCCGGCGCGGTGCTGGCTCGGACCGACTTCCGGCGGACGTGAGATGCTTTGGGGGCGTTGCCCCCAAGCCCCCCGGGAGGCACAGCCTCCCGAACCCACCCGTCTTTCTGAAGAAAAAAGGGGAGGTCCGGAGGCTCTGCCTCCGGGCGGGTGCGGGCGGCAGCCCGCCGAGGACGCGCGCCTGCTCATTCGTTGCGCCCTTCATAGCCTGGCCGGAAGCGGCGGACATGGGCGCCGTCATAGAGCCGGCTGACCGGGGCATCAGCGGCAAGTCCCAGAGCCGGGCCGATGAGGATGAGGGCGGTGCGCTCCATCGGGGTTTTCGCGGCCTCGGCGGCAAGTGTCGCGAGCGTGCCGCGCACCACGCGCTCCTCCGGCCAGGAGGCGCGCCAGACGATCGCGGCGGGGCAGTCGGGCCCGTAGAAGGGCAGGGCTTCGGCGATCACCTGATCCAGAACGTGGATGGAGAGGTGGACGGCGAGCGTCGCCCCGGTGGCGGCAAAGGCCGAGAGCTGTTCGGCCGCCGGCATCGGGCTGGCGCGGCCGGAGGTGCGGGTCAGCACCACCGACTGGGCGATGGCCGGGGCGGTCAGTTCGGTCTTCAGGGTCGCGGCGGCAGCGGCAAAGGCGGGCACGCCCGGCGTGATGGTGCAGGGGATGCCGAGGCTGTCGAGCAGGCGGATCTGTTCGCCGAGCGCGCTCCAGATGGAGAGATCGCCGGAGTGCAGGCGGGCGACGTCCTCTCCCGCTGCGTGGGCGCGGGAGAATTCGGCGCCGATTTCGGCGAGTGTCAGAGGGGCGGTGTCGATGATGCGGGCGCCGGGCGGACAGAAGCCGAGGAGCGCCTTCGGCACGAGAGAGCCGGCATAGAGGCAGACGGGAGAGGCGGCGATGAGGTCGCGGCCCCGGAGCGTGATGAGATCGGCCGCCCCCGGGCCGGCGCCGATGAAATGGACGGTCATGGCAGGACCTCGGCCAGGGCGACGGTGACGCCATCCCGGGCGGCGCGGGGGGCGACGAGGCGGGAGCCCGGTCCGGCGCCGGCCAGGGCCGCGCACTCGGAGACAGAGGAGAGGCCGAAACGGTCCCGCGACGGACTGGAGACGGTGAGGGTCTCGCCATCGCGCAGGAGCAGCAGGGTGGCGTCCACCCCGTCGAGAGGATGGCCGAAGCGCAGGGCGGCGCCGATCAGCGCGGTTTCGCCGAGCTTGGCCACATGGGTGAAGAAGCCGACCGGGGCGGCGTGATGGGCGGTCAGGCAGTCGGCCACGAGGTCGATGACGGACAGCACATCGGTGCCGGCCCGGCAACCGAGGCCGACGGCAACCAGCCGACGCGGATTGGAGAGGCTCATGCTTTCACCACACTCCACTGGGTGACGGGAAGGGCGGGGCGGAAGGCGCGGAAGCTGCCGACGGCGCCGGCCCGGGCGATGCCGATCCGGGTCAGCTCGCCGCCATGTTCGGCGGATTCGGCAAACAGCAGTGCCTCGGTTTCCAGCGTCACGCCATGGGCGACCAGACGGCCGCCGGGCTTCAGCGCCTGCCACAGGGTGTCGATCATGCCCGGGGCGGTGGCGCCGCCGCCGAGGAAGATGGCGTCCGGCGCCGGCAGCCCGGCAAGGGCCTCGGGGGCGTGGCCGGTGACGAGGACGAGATCCGGTACGCCGAGGGCCTTCGCGTTGCGGCCGATGCGGGCGGCGCGTCCGGGATCGGCCTCGATGGCGGTCGCCCGGTTGGCCGGGTGGGCGAGCATCCATTCGATGGCGACGGAGCCGGCGCCGGCGCCCACATCCCACAGCCGCTCACCCGCGGCCGGGGCCAGCGCCGAGAGGGCCAGCGCCCGGATCTCGCGCTTGGTGATCTGGCCATCATGCTCGAAGAGATGATCCGGCAGGCCCGGCGCCCTCGTCAGCACCCGGGCGCCGGGCCCGGCGCGGATTTCGAGCGCGATCAGGTTGAGATCGGCAATCGGCCCGAGGCCATCGGTGGCGGCGGCGCGCACCGAGAGCAGGCGTTCGCGCGGGCCGCCGAGGGCCTCCAACACGGTGAGCCGGCTTTCGCCGAAGCCGGCCTCGGTGAGGAGCCGGCCGACGATTGCCGGCGTGCGGCCATCCCAGGAAAGCGCCAGCACCCGGGCGCCGGGCTGGGCCAGCGGCAGGATGCGCTCGACGGAGAGGCCATGCAGCGAGATCGCCGCCACATCCTGCAGCGGCCAGCCGAGCCGGCTGGCGGCCAGAGAAAAGGACGAGGGCGCGGGGAAGACCCGCATTTCCTCCGCCGGGATGAAGCGCGAGAGGGTGGCGCCGATGCCGTGCAGGAACGGGTCGCCCGAGGCGAGCACCACCACCGGCCGGCCGCGCCGGGCCAGCAGCCGGGGGAAGGCATCGGCCAGCGGCGACGGCCAAGACAGGGTTTCGCAGGCGAACGGCCCGGCAAGCGTCAGATGCCGCCGGCCACCCGCCACAAGTTCTGCTTGCGCAATTGCCCGCCGCGCGGCAGACCCGAGGCCATCCCGTCCGTCCTCGCCAATGCCGACGATGGTCAGCCAGGGGGCGGTCATGGGATGATCCTTTCCGGAGGTGGGACATGCGGCTGTTGATTCTGGGCGGCACGACGGAAGCAAGCATGCTGGCGCGGGCTCTGGACGGCGGGGCGTGTCCCGGTGTCGACCCGCTTCTGTCCTTTGCCGGCCGCACCGCGTCGCCGGTGCCGCCGCCGGTGCCCTATCGGGTCGGCGGCTTTGGCGGGGCCGAGGGGCTCGCGCGCTTTCTGGAGACCGAGGGCATCGACGCGGTGATCGATGCCACCCATCCCTTCGCCCGGCAGATGTCGGCCAATGCGGCGGCTGCCGCCCGGGCCACGGGCCGGCCGCTGCTGATCTTCACCCGCCGCCCGTGGGTGGCAGAGCCCGGCAAGCGCTGGAGCGATGTGGTGGATGCGGCTGCTGCGGCGCGCGCCATCGGCGAGC
>JBBSSF010000232.1:0-6126 GCA_038242345.1 Hyphomicrobiales bacterium | reverse complement strand
GAACGGGGATCGCCACCATGCGGAGGCGAACTGCGCGTGCCCTTCCGGGGAGCGGACGGGAACGAAGCGGGGCTTCCGGGGGCAGCCCGCCGGCGCCCCCGGACGATCAGCGGATCAGACCAGGCGCACGAAGTGCTGACCGCACCTTGGCGCCTGAAGAGCAGCGAATTTCTCATATGCCTCAATGGCATGAGAAATTCGCATCGGAATACCAAAGGATCCTTTTCAAGGACCTCTGGTATCAGACCACCAGCCCCTGGAACGGCGCGACCGACTGGGTATCCGGGAACACCACGCTGGCAAGCTGGCGGTCGGAGGCGCCGTAGAGATCGGCCATCACCCCCTTGGCCAGCGCCCGGACATCGGTGGTCGGCCGCAGGTCGCGCCCGTCGAGGAGCGCGCTGTCGGAGAGCCCCGGCCAGTCGGCGATCACCCGGCCGCCCTTCACGGCGCCGCCCGCCAGGAAGGCGACGGTGCCGTTGGTGCCGTTGATGCGGGCGGTGCGGCCGAACTCGGTCACCACCAGGATCACGGTGTCCTTCCATTTCGCCCCGAGGCTGGACTCGAAGGCGGCAAAGGCGGCATCGAGCCCGGCCAGACGCTTGCGCAGCAGGCCGGTCTCGTTGGCATGGCTGTCCCAGCCGTCGATGGCGAGGGCGGCGATGCGCGGACCGTCATCGGCGGCCATGAGCCGGCCGACATTGTCGGCCATCTGGGCTTCCGGCAGGCGCTTCTCGCCCCGGGCCCGGCCGGCGGACGAGGCGACATCATCCAGCCGCGTGCCTTCCTGCAGGGCGGCCAGCAGCCGGGGATCCCGGGCCGAATAGAGCCGTTCCAGCCGGGCCACCAGCTCGGGATCGGCCGTGCCCAGCCGGGCCGGCGCCCAGCCGAGCACCGGCTCCGGCCCGCGCACGATGAGCGGCGGCACCGCGCCGACGCCCAGCATCCGCCCGGCCGGATTGACCTTGTCGCCAAGCGCCATCCCCGAAAGGGCCCGGTTGAGCCAGCCGGTGCGGGTGAGCCCGGGATGGGGCTGGCCGCTTTCCAGCACGTCCTGGGCATCGAAATGGGAGCGGTCGCGATAGTTGGTGGCCGCCGCATGGACGATGGCCACCTGCCCCGCCCGGTACAGCCGCGCCGTCTCGGGCATCAGCGGACTGAGGGCAAAGAAGCCGTCGAGGGGAATGGCTGCCTCCGGCCCGTCCAGCCGCAGGGCGAGATCGCCATGCAGGCGGGCATAGTCCGGATCGCCCACCGGGCCGACCACCGCCAGCCCGTCCATGCCGCCGCGCAGGATCACGCAGATGAAGCGCGCATCCCGGTTGCCGGCAGCCAGCGCGATGCGCGGCATGTAGGCCCAGGCGAACAGGGCACCGGCAGTTCCAAGCACGGCGCGCCGGCTGAGGGACGGACCTTCACAATCCAGAGCCATCGGCGTCACCTCCACTGGAATTCCGGCGCCATCAGCAGGATGGCAACCGCCTGATTGCGGCTCTCCGCCGCCAGCACGGCGCGGCGGGTCTCGTCGGATACGGTGTCGCCGAAGGCGCCCGTCACCAGGGCAGCCGGATCGGCCTCGTCGGGAATGCGGTCGGAGAGACGGCCGGCAACCGCCAGCCGGTCCATGATCCCCTTGGGCGAGATCCAGGCGTCGGCCGTGGTCGGATAGCCGTTCGGCGCCGGGGCGTTCCAGTAGGGCTGGCCGAGGGCCGCGGTCAGCGCGACGAATTCCGGCACCGTGGCGCGCTGGCCGAGCAGACGCCAGGCGGCGATGAGGAATTCCTGCGGCGGCCGCACCTTGACGGCCGGGCTCTCCCAGGCCTCCGGCGAATTGACGAGGGCGAGGCTGACCGCGCCGAGATCGCCGCCGGTCTCGGCGAACACCGTCGCCAGCCGGTCGACGAGGGCGGGCGGCGGATCATCGGCGACGAAATAGACGGCGAGCTTGCGGGCGATGTGCCGGGCGGTCGCCGGATGGCGGACAAGGGCCGCCAGCGCCGCCTCGCCCTGCTCCACGCCGCCGGCCGGAAACACCTGGCCCAGAACCGTCTGGGCGCCGGGCTCGTGGCGGGAGGCATCGAAGCGGAAGCCGCCGTCGCCGGTGTTGCCGGCCACCGTCCAGCCGGTGATGATGCGGGCCAGGGAGGTGACATCGGCCTGGCTGTAGCCGCCATCGACGCCGAGGGTGTGCAGCTCCAGAAGCTCGCGGGCGAGGTTCTCGTTGAGACCGCGGTCAAGCCGCTGCCCGGCGCGGGAATTGGGCCCGTAGGAGCGGTCGTTGTCGAGATAGAGCAGCATGGCCGGATGGCGGGCGACGGCCAGCAGCATGCTGGTGAACGAGCCGCGCACATGGGGCCGGATCGCCTCGCGCTCGAAGGCGCCGGCGCTCACCACCAGGTCGGTCCGCTTGAGACCGATGGCAAAATGATTGCTCCAGAACAGCACCAGCCGCTCGGTGAACCCCACCGGGGAGGCCACATAGCGGTCGATCCGGGCGCCGATCTCGGTCGCCAGCAGGCTCGCGCCGAAGCGCGGGTCCACCATGTCGGCGGGGGCGTCGCCGGCGCCGGCGGAACCGGCGGTGTCGAGCATGGCAAAGACCGCCGTCGGCTCGGGCGGCACCGGCGCGTCGATCACCGGATTGCTGACCTGCCGCAGCAGGTCGAGATCGGCTACCGTCTGCACGGCGTCCCGGCTCCAGCGCCGGCTGTCCCGGGCGGCGTCGAGGGCTGCCTGCACGTCGGGAAGAGTGTCGGCCGCCGGCAGGGCCAGCGGCGCATCGGCCAGATCGGCGCGCACCGCGCCCACCGGATCGGCACGCACCCGGTCGATGTCGCCGGGACGGGGGCCGAGGCCAAAACGGGACAGGGCGATGACGGCCGCCCGATCCTGATCCTGTGTCCGCTCCACGAAACTGCACCTCTGCACGCAACGGGTTGCAAGAAACGGGCAATCACGGGCGTCGACCCGATGGATCGCGCCCATGTGCGAGGCTCCGGGACAACTGCGGCAAAGGCGAGGCAGCGCGCGGCCCCCTCGCCGGATCGTGATCCCGCCGCGATCCCGGCTCCGCCTTGCTGGCGGCAGCCGGGCCCGCTAAAGGAACATCTCGACCGCAACGACCGGTCGTCCCGAGTGTCCGCCCCGTTTCCCCGGGGCACCGCCCTTCGCACGAGGCCTGCCGCCATGTCCCGGACCGCTCTTTATTCCGGCTCCTTCGATCCGGTGACCAACGGCCATCTGGACGTGCTGGGCCAGGGCCTGGCGATCGCCGACCGGGTGGTGGCGGCCATCGGCGTGCATCCGGGCAAGACGCCGCTCTTCTCCTTCGAGGAGCGGGTGGCCCTCATCACCGATTCGGTGCGCGCGGCCTTCGGGCCGGCGGCGGCCGCCCGGGTCGATGTCATCGCCTTCGACGGGCTGGTGGTGGATGCGGCGGGCGCCGCGGGCGCGGCCATGATCCTGCGCGGCCTGCGCGATGGCACCGATCTCGACTACGAGATGCAGATGGCGGGCATGAACGGCACCATGGCGCCGGACATCCCAACCGTGTTCCTTCCCGCTTCCCCCGCCGTCCGCCACATCACCGCCACGCTTGTCCGCCAGATCGCCCGCATGGGCGGCGATGTCCGTCCGTTCGTGCCCGCTGTGGTGGCGGAGCGTCTGGCCGAAAAGCTCGGCCGCTGAACGCTTCCCGCAGGCGGGAACGACAGGCCGCCGACAGGGATTGATTCTAGCACAGGGATGCGGTGCCCGCGGGTCCGTCCATCAGGGACGTGCTTCCGGCACCCGCACTCCGGATTGAAGGTTCACATGCTTCGCCTGGCTCGCCGTACCCTCCTGATGGCCCTTCTTGCCGCCCCGTTCGCGGCAGGCGCCGCCCATGCCGCGGGAAAGCCGACCCTCACCCTGCAGCTGAAGGACGGTCCGGTGGTCATCGAGCTTCTGCCCGATGTCGCGCCCAAGCATGTCGCCCGCATCCAGCAGCTGGCGAAGGAAGGCTTCTATGACGGCGTGCCCTTCCATCGGGTGATCCCGGGCTTCATGGCCCAGACCGGCGACCCGACCGGCACCGGCATGGGCGGCTCGAACTATCCCGACCTGCCGGCCGAGTTCTCCTCGATTCCCTTCAAGCGCGGCACCGTCGGCATGGCCCGCGCCCAGGATCCGAACAGCGCCAACTCCCAGTTCTTCATCATGTTTGCCGATGGCCCGTTCCTGAACGAAAAATACACCGTGTTCGGTCAGGTGATTTCGGGCATGGATGTG
The DNA here is from genome assembly GCA_038242345.1 of Hyphomicrobiales bacterium. GTDB lineage: Bacteria > Pseudomonadota > Alphaproteobacteria > Rhizobiales > Segnochrobactraceae > JBBSSF01. Next base: position 1,857 of record JBBSSF010000232.1, on the reverse strand, counting down.
GTGGACAAGATCAAGAAGGGGAGCCAGGCCGACAATGGCACGGTGAAGAACCCGGACAAGATCATCAAGGCGACCGTCTCCGGTTCCTGATGGCGCGTTAACGGTCCGGTCACCAGCCCGGTTGTTTCTGTAATCTTCCAGTCGCGTAAATGAGAGCCCGATGAGCACGATCGCCGATCCCGAGAACACCCTGATCCTGGAGACGACCAAGGGACGTGTCGTCATCGCCATGCGTCCGGACCTTGCCCCGATGCACGTCGCCCGGATCAAGGAGCTGGCCCGGGAAAAGTTCTATGACGGCGTGCCGTTCCACCGGGTGATCGACGGCTTCATGGCCCAGACCGGCTGTCCGAAGGGCAACGGCACCGGCGGCTCCGGCAAGAAGCTGCGGGCCGAGTTCACCCGCACGCCCCATGTGCGCGGCACCTGCTCCATGGCCCGCGCCCAGGACCCGAATTCCGGCGACAGCCAGTTCTTCATCTGCTTCGCCCCCTCCTCGTGGCTGGATGGCCAGTACACGGTCTGGGGCGCGGTGACCGAAGGCATGGATGTCGTCGACCAGATCAAGCGCGGCGAGCCGGTCGTCAACCCGGATCGCATCACCAGCCTTCGTGTCGCCGCCGACGTGGCGGGGCCGGATGCCTGACGCATCCGGCCCCGGCCCACGACCCGGCGCTTGAGACGGCCGATTGCCTTCGCCTCATGCCTTCCTCCTCCCCGCGATGACCAGACATCGCGGGGATCGGGAGGGTCGTTCTCCTGACGGGAGAACGGGCGCAGCGCCTCGGCCGGGAGCGGGGTCGGCGGACCGCGAACGCAAAAAGAGAAAAACGGGATACTCCCATGCTCCGCATCGATATCGGTGCCCTGAACGTCTCCGAGGTCAGCCTGCTGACCCGTGACGCTGCCGCTGCCTTCCTGCCGGCCGAGCCGGCCCTGCTGGTGGCCGGTGCCGCCTCCGTGGCCGTCGAGACCCGCCTCAAGGGCGATCGCTCCGTGATCGAGGTCACCTCGGGCGAGCGCGCCGATGGCGCCGTTCTCCAGACCCTGTGGGCCCTCGGCAACCACGTCGCCCGCCTCTCGGGCGCCACCGTGGCCGACTGGATCGTGCACGCCCTCAACCGCACCAACCCGAACCTGGCCATGCGCCAGTTCGTGAAGGAACACGGCCTCGCCATCGCCCCGATCGATGACGACGTGCTCGCCTACCGGCTGGAACTGCCGCTGGTGACCACCAAGGTCGCGGCCTGATACCAGGCGCACGAAGTGCTGACCGCACCTTAGCGCCTGAAGGACAGCGGATTTCTCATATGCGCCAATGGCATGAGAAATCCGCATCGGAATACCAAAGAGTCCTTTTCAAGGATCTTTGGTATGATCCGCGCCTTCCAGCCGGATGCGGCCGGAAGCGCGCCGGCCGCTGTCATGCTTGCGTCATCCGGCCGGGCGCTCTAGACGAGAAGCCCGGCCCTGATGTCCCTCCGGTCTTCGCGGCCTGCCGCGGCGACCCCGTTTCAGACCGGCCGGGCAGGCGCCCGGATCCGGGCGCGTCCGGGCAGACGTGCCGCCGCGAGGCAGGCACCGCCGGACCGCTCCGGATCCGCGAGGCGCGGGCCCGGCCGGTTCCGTTTTCTCCCGTCGGGATCCGCCGGCCGGCGGATTTCAGTTCACGAGTTTCTGGCCGCCGATGCGCACCGATCTGTTCGACTTCGACCTGCCGGAAGACCGGATCGCCCTGCGCCCCGCCTCCCCGCGGGATTCCGCCCGCCTGCTGGTGGTGCGCCCCGGCGCCGGACCGGAACTCGCCGACCGCATCGTCGCCGATCTGCCCGACCTGCTGTCGCCCGGCGACGTGCT
>JBBSSF010000231.1:0-6126 GCA_038242345.1 Hyphomicrobiales bacterium | reverse complement strand
GAAGCCCCCGAAGGTCCCCACCGAATACACGCTCCCGCTTCATGAGGAGCGAGCCGCCAGCCGGCTTTGCCGGTCCGACGACGACCAAGAATTTCAAAGGGGAGGTCCATGGACCTGACAATCGCGGCGATGCTCGTCCAGGACGGCATCACCTCGGGAGCGATCTATGCACTCCTGGCTCTGGCCATGGTGCTGGTCTTCACCGTCACCCGGGTGATCCTGATCCCGCAGGGAGAGCTGATCTCCTTCGGCGCCCTGACCTTCTGCTTCCTTCAGCTCGGCATGACGCCGCCGACCCTGTGGCTGCTGGCCGGGCTCGGTGTCGTCTCCACGGTCTGCGGCATCATCCAGGCGATCCGCCACCGCCGGCCGCGGACCATTCCGCGCATCGTCGTGACCGACCTCGTGTTCCCGCTCGCCATTGCCGCCGCCACCCTGTGGCTGGCGCCGACCGGTCTCGGGCTCGTCGGCCAGATCCTGCTGACGCTCGCCATCGTCACGCCCCTCGGCCCCCTCCTCTATCGCATCGTGTTCGAGCCGCTGGCGGAATCCTCGGTGCTGGTGCTCCTCGTCGCTGCCATGGCCAGCCATGTGGCGCTGGTCGGGGCGGGCCTGCTGATGTTCGGGGCCGAAGGCTTCCGGGCCGATCCCCTGTCGGACTCCGCCCTCATCGTCGGCGACATCATCGTCAGCGGGCAGAACATCGCCGTCGTCGCCATCTGCCTGGTGCTGATGGGCATCTTCTATTTCGTGGCCGAGCACACCCGCACCGGCCGGGCGCTGCGGGCGACCGCGGTCAACCGGCTGGGCGCCCGCCTCGTCGGCATCCCGACCGCGCTTTCGGGCCGGATCGCCTTCGGCACCGCGGCCCTCGTCGGCGCGGCCTCCGGCGTGCTCATCGCCCCGATCACCACGGTCTACTATGACACCGGCTTCCTGATCGGCCTCAAGGGCTTCGTCGGCGCCATCGTCGGCGGGCTGGCGAGCTATCCGGCGGCCGCGCTCGCGGCCATCGTCATCGGCGTGGTGGAGTCGCTGTCCTCCTTCTCCGCCAGTGCCTTCAAGGAGATGATCGTCTTCGCGCTCATCATCCCCGTCCTCCTGTGGCGCTCCTACCGCCACGTCTCGACCGAACGGGACTGAGCCGCCATGACCACGCCCTCCCTGACCTCCGCGCCGGCCAAGACCGGCCGCCCGCTCCGCATCGGCCTGCCGATCCTGATCCTGGTGCTGGCCGTGCTGCCGCTGATCCCCGCCATTCCGGTGTTCTGGATCACGCTTGCCAACTATATCGGCCTGTCGGCGATCGTCGCCATCGGCCTGGTGGTGCTCACCGGCGTCGCCGGCATGACCTCCTTCGCCCAGGCCGCCTTCATGGGCTTCGGCGCCTACACCACCGCCCTGGTGACCACCCAGCTCGGCTGGTCGCCCTGGCTCGGCCTGCCGGCCGCCCTGATCGTGACGGTGTTTGCCGCCTGGATCGTCGGCCTCGTCACCCTGCGCCTCCAGGGCCATTATCTGGCGCTGGGCACGCTCGCCTGGGGCATCGCGCTCTATTATCTCTTCGGCAATCTGGACTTCCTCGGCCGGCATGACGGCATCGCCGCCATCCCGCCGCTGTCCTTCGGCACGTTCCAGCTCGTCACCCCCGAGCGCTACTATTATGTCGTGTGGGCCTTCGTGGCGCTCGCCGGCTTCGGCTCCACCCATCTGCTGCGCTCGCGCACCGGACGGGCGATCCGCACGCTGGAACACGCCTCCATGGCCGGCAACGCCTTCGGCGTCGACACCACCCGCGCCCGCATGATCGCCTTCCTCCATGCGGCGCTGCTGGCCGGTCTGGCCGGCTGGCTCTATGCCCACATGCAGCGCGCCGTGAACCCGACGCCCTTCGGCCTCTCCGCCTCGATCGAATATCTGTTCATGATCTTCATCGGCGGGGCGAGCCATGTCGGCGGCGCCATTCTCGGCGCGGCGGTGGTGGTGATCGCCAAGTCCGAGCTCCAGACCCTGCTGCCGGACCTTCTCGGCACCGAGGGCAATCTGGAGGCAATCGTCTTCGGCATCGTCATCATCCTCATCCTCCAGCTTGCCCGGGGCGGCCTGTGGCCGCTGGCCGGCCGGCTGTTCCCGCGCGGCCGCATCGTGCCGGCGGCAGCCGCCACCGCGCCCCCGCCCGAGCGCCGCACCCTGCCCGCCCGCGGCACCCCGCTTCTGGAGATCGAGAAGATCCGCAAGGAGTTCGGTGGTCTGGTGGCGGTCAACGACGTCTCCTTCTCGCTGAAGTCCGGCGAGATCGTCGGCCTGATCGGTCCGAACGGCGCCGGCAAGAGCACCACCTTCAACCTCGTCACCAGCGTGCTGCCGCCGACCTCGGGCAGCGTGCGCTTCCTCGGCGAGACCATCACCGGCAAGCCGCCGCGTGACATCGCCAGGCTCGGCATCGCCCGCACCTTCCAGCACGTGAAGCTGGTGCCCCAGCTCTCGGCCATCGAGAATGTGGCCATCGGCGCCCATCTGCGCGGCCATGCCGGCCCGATCGCCGGCCTCACCGGCCTCGACCGGGCAGAAGAGGCCCGGCTGTTCGCCGAGGCGGAACGGCAGATCGCCCGGGTGGGTCTGGCGGATCTGGCCGAGAAGCCGGCCGGCAGCCTGGCCCTCGGCCAGCAGCGGGTGCTGGAAATCGCCCGCGCCCTCTGCCTCGATCCGGTGCTCCTGATGCTGGACGAGCCGGCCGCGGGCCTGCGCCACAAGGAAAAGCAGGACCTCGCCGCCCTGCTCAACCGGCTCTCGGACGAGGGCATCGCCATCCTGCTCGTCGAGCACGACATGGATTTCGTGATGACCCTCACCCACCGCATCGTGGTGATGGACTTCGGCACCAAGCTCACCGAAGGCGAGCCGGACATCGTGCGCACCGATCCGCGCGTCATCGAGGCCTATCTCGGAGGACCGGCATGACCGAGCCCCTTCTCGACATCCGCGACCTGCGGGTCAGCTATGGCAAGGCCGAGGCGCTGCGCGGCGTCTCGGTGACGGTGCCGGCCGGCCAGATCGTCACCGTGATCGGCGCCAACGGCGCCGGCAAGTCGACGCTCCTCAACGCCACCATCGGCGCGGTGCCCTCCCGCGGCACCATCCGCTTCGACGGACGCGGCATCGATCATTATGAGATCGAGGCCCGGGTCTCGGCCGGCCTTGCCCTGGTGCCGGAACAGCGCGAGCTGTTCACCTCCATGACGGGGGCCGACAATCTCGACCTCGGCGGCTATTCCGCCCGGGTCGGCCGGGCGGCGCTGGCCGAGCGGCTGGAGACCATCTACACCCGCTTCCCGCGCCTGCGGGAGCGCCGGGCGCAGTTCGCCGGCACCCTCTCGGGCGGCGAGCGGCAGATGCTGGCCATGGGCCGGGCGCTGATGGCCGGCCCCAAGCTCTTGATGCTGGACGAGCCGAGCCTCGGCCTCGCCCCGCTGGTGGTGAAGGACATCCTGCGCATCGTCGTGGAAATGAAGGCCCTGGGCGTCTCCATCCTGCTGGTCGAGCAGAATGCCCGCGCCGCGCTTGCCATCGCCGACTATGCCTATGTGCTGGAAAATGGCGCGGTGACCCTCGAAGGCCCGGCCCGGGATCTGGAGAAGGATCCGCGGGTGATCGAGAGCTATCTCGGCATCGGCGGCCGCCACGAGATCACCCTGGAAGAGACCGCCTGAGGGAAAGGAGCCTCCGGCAGTCCGGCGCTCCTCGGGGACACGGATGCGACCGGCATTCCGGGTCCCCGGCATGATCCCGCCTCCGACCCGACGCCCCCGTCCGCACGGCCCGATGGCCCGACCGGCGGGGGCGTCCGCTTTTCCGGCGCCCCTCTCCCGCGGCTTCAGCCTTCGCCGACCGGCGGCACCACGAACTCCCGGCCGGGCAGCCCGATGCGAACGCCATGTCCATCCGGGGTCGAATGGAAACTGGCATCGAGCTGGCGCCGGTAGATCGCCACCAGCCGGGCGGAGAGATCGTCGCCGGCCTCCCGCGTCGCCCGTCCGGCCGCCGGACCGCTGACGGTCACCGTCACCGCCCCGTCCGTTCCTTCGAGCGCAATGCCGACGGCAGCACCGCTCCGGGCCGCCGCCTCCAGCACCGGATGCAGCACCTCGGCGATCAGGATGGAGATCGACACCGCCGTGTCGAGATCGACCGCCCCGAGGCCCGGCCCCTGGGCAAGCTCGATCTGGCGGGCCGGCAGATGGGCGCCCTCGCGCAGGATCTCCACGATGTCGCGCACCAGCGGGCCGAAGGGCACCGCCGCTATCTCGCCGGCGGCATAGGCGGCGCGGTGGGCGGCGGCGATCACGTGGACCCGCACCTCCAGCGCCCCGAGGGCCTCGCGCACCGCCGGATCGGCCCGCCGCGCCTGAAGCGAGACGAGGCTGGCGACGAGCTGGAAATTGTTCTTCACCCGGTGATGCAGCTCGCGCAGCAGCGCCGTGCGGCCATCAAGCGCCGCCTGAAGATCGGCCGACCGCTTCTCCACCCGGTCGGCCATGGTGTCGAAGGCGGTGGCCAGCGCCCGCAGCTCCGACGGCGCCGTGCCGATCGGCCCGACCCGGACCGACAGCCGGCCGGCGCCATAGAGCCGCGTCACCCGGTTGATGCGGCGGATCCAGCGCACCACCAGCCGGTTCATGCCGATCCACGACACCACCAGCGCGACGACCAGGGCCAGCAGCGGCAGGGCGACCGCGATCATCAGATCCCGGTTGGCCGAGGCATCCAGCTTGTCGAGGGGTTCAAGGGCGACGGCCTGAAGGTCGCTGTCGCGGACCGGCTCGGAGACGGCAAACACCCGCTCGCCATCGGCAAGCGTCATCTCGAAGCGGCGGCCTCCGGGGCCGAGCTGCGCCGCCAGGGCCGGCCCGTCCACGGCCAGCGGCCGGCCGGCGACATCATGCACCGTGCCGTCCGGCGACAGCACCACCGCCGAAACGCCGGGATCCAGCGCCAGCCGGGAGATGCCGCCGGTCTCGCTGAGGGCGCTCGGGCGGATATCGAGCTCGGCGACGACCCCGGCCGCCGGCTCGATGCGCAGGGTGAGGTCGGTCGGCCGCGACGGCGCACCGGCACCGGGCTCCGCCAGCGGACGGCGGACATCGCACACGACGGTGTCGCCCCGGCGGATCGCCAGACGCACGAGCCGGGGTTCCGGCGCCAGGATCGCCCGGGCCGTGCCGGCACAGATGGCGGGATCGGTGAGGGCCCCGGGCACCCGGCTGGCGGCATGGCCAAGCCCGCGGATGCGGGCAATGGCATGGGCCTGCCGGGTCGCGGCCAGAACGGCCGTGCGCTCCACCACCCGACGCGCCGCCTCCGCCCGGTCGGCCCGGGCATCGAGCCCGGTCGCGACCGCCAGCAGCGTGATCGGAATGTTGGCAATCAGCAGCAGCAGCGCCAGCCACAGCCCCAGATGCCGGGGCGGCCGGCCGCCGTCCTCAGATGCGGGCCGACGGATCCCCGGAAAGGGCCAGAACCGCCCGGTCCGTCTCGTCGGGTCCGAACTCGTCGCCATCGGCCACCCCCAGCCGCTCCGACAGGCGGCGCCGCGCGCGGTTCACCCGGCTCTTCACCGTTCCGACGGCACATCCGCAGATCTCGGCGACTTCCTCATAGGACAGGCCGGAGCCGCCGATCAGGATCAGCGCCTCGCGCTGGTCATCCGGCAGCTCGGAGAGCGCGGCGCGGAAGTCCTGCAGGTCCATGTAGCCGTTCTGGGCCGGATGAACGGCCGCGGCGGCGGCATGGACGCCGTCCACATCCTCCACCTCGCGGCGGCGCTTGCGCAATTCCGAGTAGTAGACATTGCGCAGGATGGTGAACAGCCAGGCGCGCATGTTGGTGCCCTCGGTGAAGGAGCCGAGGTTCGCCCAGGCCTTCATCAGGGTTTCCTGCACCAGATCGTCGGCCAGCGTCATCTGGCCGCACAGCGACACCGCGAAGGCGCGCAGGTTCGGCAGGCAGGCGATCAGCTCGTCACGGGGAGAGCGGGGCCCATCCTTCGGCATCAGCCCTCCTCCCTGCCGTCTCCGGCAACCGCGGCTTCCCGCTTCTCCAGCTCCTGCAGCAGCATCAGGAACTGAT
>JBBSSF010000230.1:0-6127 GCA_038242345.1 Hyphomicrobiales bacterium | reverse complement strand
TCGGCACGATCGCGGTGGCGAGCTGGTCGATCTCCGGCACCCGGGGCGGCTCCGGGGCGAGCACGAAGCCATCCCTGCGCCGGGCGATGACCGGCGTCTGCCACAGCACCGGGGCGGTGGCGCGGGAGAACTGGTCGAGGGCGTCGGCGAGGTCGGCCTCCGTCAGACCGGCCTTCAGGCGGAAGGGGGCCTTCAGCGTCGCGTGGAAGCCATAGCGCCGGGCGGTCCGGGTGAGCGCCTCCACCCGCGCCGGTGTCAGCCCCGGCACGTCCGGCGCCGGCCCCGGCGGCGTGCCATCCCGCGGGCAGCCGAGCCAGTCGGCTCCCAGCCGGGCAAGCGCGGTCTCGGGAGCGGGCACGAAATAGAGGGCATGGCGCAAGGGGGCGTCTCCGGAGGGTCCTCGACGCCGGCAGTCTAGCCGGTCTGGCCCGTCGCCCGGGAGAGGGGCCGGGATCAACTCGTGTTGCGCTTCGTGGCGGGGCGGCCGGCCTGAAAATGCAGATGGCCGGGGAAATCCCCGGCCATCCCGTCCATCCCGATCCGTCAGGGGGCGGCCGCTGGCCGCCCGGGACCGGATCAGTTGCGGTTGCCCATGAAGCGCAGCAGCAGCATGAACAGGTTGATGAAGTCGAGATAGAGGTTCAGCGCGCCCATGATGGCCTTCGAGCCGACGACCTGATCGCTGTCGCCCTCGTAGTACATCTCCTTGATGCGCTGGGTGTCATAGGCGGTGAGGCCCGCGAACACCAGAACGCCGATCACCGACACGGCAAACTGCAGCGCCGTGGAGCCGATGAAGAGGTTCACCAGCGAGGCGATGATGATGCCGAACAGGCCCATCATCAGGAAAGACCCCCAGGCCGACAGGTCCTTCTTGGTGGTGTAGCCATAAAGGCTCAGCGCGCCGAAGGAGGCGGCGGTGACGAAGAAGGTGCGCGCGATCGACGCCCCGGTGAACACCAGGAAGATCGACGACAGCGACAGGCCCATCACGGCTGCAAACAGCCAGAAGGTCATCTGCGCGGCGCCGGTGCTCATGGAGCCGAGGCGGGCCGACAGGAAGAACACGAAGCCCAGCGGCGCCAGCATGACGACCCACTTGAGCGGGCTGGCATAAAGCGCCGTGGCCACCGCCGGGTTGCCCATGGCAAGCGTCGCGGTGAAGAAGGCCACCACGCCGGTCACGGCCAGCGCGATCGCCATATAGTTGTAGACCCGCAGCATGTAGCTGCGCAGGCCCTGATCGACGGCCCCGGCTCCGTAGCGGGCCGAGGGAGCGGCTCCCACGCCAAAGCGCGCGGAGGAGTTGCGGTCGAAGGTTGCCATTCCAGTCCCCTTGATTGGGTTGGGTGGTGGTACACGGTCGTCCGAGGGACCGGCCGGTTCGCGGGCCCGAGCAGGAAACAGGACTGCTCCGGCCGTGCGCGCACGACCCCTGGCAGAGGACCTCCCGAATATGGGGGGGCCGGTGCGCTGCCACAAGCGCCAACGCGCCGCGGCCGGATGACAAATCGGTTATCTTCCGCCCGCAGATATCCTGACGGGGCGCAACCTGTGCGCTTCAGTGTGCCCCGGTGCCTCAGCGTCCGGTGGAGCCGAAGCCGCCGGTGCCGCGCTCCGTCGCGTCAAGTGTTTCCACTTCCACGAGTCGCGCCCGGGTCACCGGGGCGATCACCATCTGGGCGATGCGCTCGCCGCGGGCGAGCGTCACCGGCGCGGCGCCGAGATTGACGAGCAGCACCTGCACCTCGCCGCGATAGTCGGCATCGATGGTGCCGGGCGAATTGAGCACGGTCAGGCCATATCTGAGGGCGAGCCCCGAGCGCGGCCGTACCTGGGCCTCGAATCCCTCCGGCAGGGCCAGCGCCAGCCCGGTCGGCACCAGGGCCCGGGCGCCGGGGGCAAGGGTCAGCGGCTGGTCGTCGGGCAGAGCGGCCAGAAGGTCCAGGCCGGCGGCCCCGTCGGTGCGATAGTGCGGCAGCTCCAGCCCGGCTCCATGGGGCAGGCGGCAGAGGGCGACGGCGATGCTCATGCCACCCCCGCCCCGGTTCCGACGAGACCCGCGATCCGGTCGACGAGTTTGCGCGCCACCGCATCCTTGCCCATCATCGGCCAGCGCTCGGTGCCCGCGGCGGAGATGATGAGGACGGCGTTCGCCTCGCCGCCCATGATGCCGGTCTCGGGGCGCACGTCGTTGGCCACGATGAAATCGGCGCCCTTGCGGGCAAGTTTCGCCGCGCCATTCTGCTCGACATCATTGGTCTCGGCGGCAAAGCCGACGACGAGGCGCGGGCGCTTGTCCGGATGCCGGCCGATGGTGGCGAGGATGTCCGGGTTCTCGATGAATTCCAGCGCCGGCACCCGGCCGGAGCCGTCCTTCTTGATCTTGGCGCCGGATTCCCGCGCCACCCGCCAGTCGGCGACGGCGGCGGCCATCACGGCGATGTCGGCCGGCAGGGCTGCTTCCACCGCCGCCATCATCTCGCGCGCGGTTTCCACATGCACCGTGGTGACGCCGGCCGGATCGGGGATGGACACCGGGCCGGAGACCAGCGTCACGCGGGCGCCGGCGGCAGCCGCCGCGGCGGCGATGGCGTGGCCCTGGCGGCCGGAGGAGCGGTTGGCGATGTAGCGCACCGGGTCGATGGGCTCGTGGGTCGGCCCGGAGGTCACCACCATGGAGAGGCCGGAAAGCGGCCCGCTGTGAGTGGCTTCGTCAAAGAAACGCTCGACGGCGGCGACGATCTCCAGCGGCTCGGCCATGCGGCCGACACCGGCCTCGCCGCGCTCCGCCATCTCGCCGGCGGTCGGGTCGATGAAGCGGATGCCGTCGGCGGCAAGCGTCGCCACGTTGCGCCGGGTCGCCGGGTGCATCCACATGCGCGGGTTCATGGCCGGGGCCGCCATCACCGGGGCGGTGGTGGCCAGCAGCAGCGTGGAGGCGAGGTCGTCGCCGAGCCCGGTCGCCATCTTGGCGAGGAAATCCGCGGTCGCCGGCGCGATCAGCAGCAGGTCCGTCTCCCGCGACAGGCGGATGTGGCCGATCTCGTGCTCGCCGGTGAGGTCGAACAGATCGGTGAACACGCGCTCGCCGGACAGGGCGCCGGCGGCAAGCGGGGTGATGAACTGCCGGGCGCCGGCGGTCAGCACCACCCGCACCCGGGCGCCGCGCTCCTTCAGCCGCCGGATGAGATCCAGCGCCTTGTAGGCGGCAATGCCGCCGGTGATGACGAGAAGGATGCGGCGATCGGTCAGCATCGGCGGGATCCGCGGCAGGGGGCGACGGATCCGCTCAGGCGCGGGCGCCTGCGATTGCCCCGGCCCGCCACGGCGCCCCGTGCGCGGACGTGGGCGGGAGACGTGAGGGAAGGGGGAGCCGTCGGCCGGAAGGAGGGCGCCGCCGGCGGCGGCCGGCGGCGGTGGGGATCGTGCCGGAGATCCCTGCAAGGAACTCTCCGGCGTTCCGGGGCAGATTTCCCATATCCTTGGTGCATATGGGAAATCTGCTGATCTTCAGGCGCCCGGTGCGGTCAGCACCGCGTGCCCCGGGTATCAGAACGAGAAGATCGACGTCGCAAAGGAGCGCGGTGCCGGATCGATGGTGCGCACCGAGCCGCCGGAGCCGATCTCGTAGACCGCGAGACCGCGCTGGGAGCGGCCATCGGGCAGGAAGCGGAAGATGCCGTCCACGCCGAGGAAGCCGTCGCGGCTGGTCAGCAGCGACTCGGTGAAGCCCGACGGGCCACCGGCCACGCGCAGCAGGCCGATCGCCAGCACCGTGCCATCATAGCCGAGGGAGGCGATGCGGATCGGGTCCGTGCCGAAACGGGCGCGGTAGCGCTGGGAGAAGGCGTTGAAGCCGGTCTTGTCCGGGCCCGGGAACCAGGCACCGGCCAGGGCCGGGGCGCGCAGCACCGCGCCATTGTCCCACTGGCCGGAGCCGAGCAGCTTCACCCGGTCGCCGGTCATGCCGGCCGAGGCGAGCGTGCTCGCCAGCGTCACCGGCGCGTCGCCGCCGTCAGGCATCAGCACGGCGTCGATCTGCCCGGACAGGGAGGCGACGGAGCGGGCCTTGGCCTGCATGTCGGCGATGTCGCCGGGATTGTAGCGCTCGACGGCCACCACCCGCACGCCGGCCGAGCCGGAGACCTGCCGCAGGGCGGCTTCCGTCACCTGGCCATAGCCATTGTTGGGCAGGAGGGCGGCCAGCGACTGGCGCCCGCCGGTGCGCCCGGCATAGCTGACGATGCGCGTCACATCCTGGGCGGGCAGGAAGGACAGCAGGAAGACGCCGCGGCTGGCGACCGAGGCATCCGAGGAGAAGGCGACCACCGGCACGCCGGCGGCGCGCGCGGCCTGGCCGGCGCCGGAAACGGCCGGCGCGAACACCGGGCCGATGATGAAGCGGGCGCCTTCCGCAATCGCCGTCTGGGCGGCGACGCGGCCGCCGGCTTCCGTTCCGCCGGTATCCTTCACCAGGATGCGCAGGCCGGAATCCGGAATGTCGGCGAGGGCGAGGGAGGCGGCATTGCGCAGGTTCGCCGCCACGGCGCTGCCGGCACCGCCGGCGCTTTCGGGCAGGAGGAGCGCGACCGTGGTGTTGCCCGAGCCGAGGACGGTGCCCGTCGGGGCCCGGGGCCGGGCGGGCTGCGCGGGAGCCGCGGCCTGCTGGGATCCGGTCATGGAGCAGCCGGCGGCAGTGCCGGCAAGGCCGAGGGCAGCGAGGCGAAGCACGGACCGGCGATCGAGAGGGCCGGCGGCGCGTTCGTCATCGGGGCGCGGAGAGTCGGACACGCGCGTTCCTCCTTCGCAGGGACGTCCGCTAGGGTTAATCAAGATCAGGGATCGCAGATCACGTCGCGTTCGTCGAGAGTGCGGCGCATCATGACGGTCGATTCCCGGGACGGGCGGTTTCGTCCGCCACACACATGTTCACGATCTGCCGGTGATTTCGATGCAAACCGACCCCAACGAGCGCGCGATTCCCCCCCTGATGCCAGATGTCGCGGGGGAGGGGGAGACCGAGGCGGAGATCCCGCTGGCGCCGGAACAGGGGCGGACCAGGCGATTCGCCATCGGCAGCACCGTCATCGACGTGCCCGCCGCCGCGCGTGGCCTGCATGTGGTGGCGACGCCCATCGGCAATCTCGGCGACATCACCCTGCGCGCCCTGGAGACGCTGGCCGGCGTCGACCTTATCGCCTGCGAGGACACCCGCGTCACCCGTGTCCTGCTCGACCGCTATGGCATCCGGGCGCGCACGCTCTCCTATCACGAGCACAATGGCGACCGGCAGCGGCCGCGCATCCTGGCCGCCCTTGAGGCCGGGCTGTCGGTGGCCCTTGTCAGTGATGCCGGCACGCCGCTGGTCTCGGATCCGGGCTTCCGGCTGGTGCGGGCGGTGGTGGAGGCGGGGCTGCCCGTGGTGCCGCTGCCGGGGCCGTCCGCCATGCTGGCCGCCCTGGTCGGGGCGGGGCTGCCGAGCGACACGGTGCTGTTCGCCGGCTTCCTGCCCCAGAAGGGCGGGCCGCGCCGGGCCCGGCTGAAGGAGATCGCGACCAGTCCGGCGACCCTCGTCCTCTACGAATCGCCCCATCGGCTCGGCGAGTCCCTTGCCGACATGGCCGACGAACTCGGCGGGGAGCGGCCGGCGGCGGTGGCCCGGGAGATGACGAAGCGCTTCGAGACCTTCGAGCGCGGCACCCTGGCCGCGCTTGCGGCGCGCTTTGCCGGGGCGACACCGAAGGGCGAGATCGTGGTGGTGGTCGGCCCGCCGCTTGCGGCCGAGACCGCGCCGGAGGATGCCGACAGCCTGCTTCTGGCGGCATTGCGGGTACAGTCGCCGAGTGCGGCGGCCGGCGATGTGGCGCGGGCGACGGGGCTGAACCGGCGGGCGCTCTATCGCCGGGCGCTGGAGCTGAAGGAGGCGGGGGAGGGGGAAGCCGGCTGATTTTTTTGTGTCTGCCGGGGATGGGGGCTCTTGCATTCGCCGGCGGCGCGCAATAGAAGGACGCCACTCGCCGCCCGGTGCTCCCCGAAACGGAAACGCCGCAGCGAAGAGTTCGCACCGGTCCCCAAACCGGGCGACGAGAAAAGGTCGGGGCCGTAGCTCAGTTGGGAGAGCGCT
>JBBSSF010000229.1:0-6138 GCA_038242345.1 Hyphomicrobiales bacterium | reverse complement strand
GCTTCGATCAGGTGCCCTTCGGCGACATCGAGGCGGTGAAGGCCGCCATCGGTCCGGATACGGCCGCCATCCTCATCGAGCCCGTGCAGGGCGAAGGCGGCGTGCGGCCGGCCGATCCCGCCTTCATGAAGGCGCTGCGGGCGCTGTGCGACGAGCACGGCCTGCTGCTGGTGTTCGACGAGGTGCAGACCGGCGTCGGCCGCACCGGCACTCTCTGTGCCTATGAGTGGACGGGCGTGCACCCCGACATCATGGGCGTGGCCAAGGGCATCGGCGGCGGCTTCCCCATGGGCGCGTGTCTGGCCACCGAGGCGGCGTCGGCTGCCATGGTGCCCGGCACCCACGGCTCCACCTTCGGTGGCAACCCGCTGGCCATGGCCGTCGGCAATGCCGTGCTCGATATCGTGCTGGCCGAGGGCTTCCTGGACGAGGTGCAGCGCATCGCCCTCCTCCTGAAGCAGGGGCTGGCCGGCATGGTGGACAGCCATGGCGCGGTGTTCGAGGAAGTGCGCGGCCACGGCCTGCTGCTCGGCCTCAAGTGCCGGCTGCCCCAGGCGAAAGTGACCGCGGCCTTCCGCGATCAGGGTCTGCTGTCGGTCAATGCCGGCGACAATGTCGTGCGCCTGCTGCCGCCGCTCATCGCCCGGGATGCCGAGGTCGGCGAGGCGCTCGCCCGCATCGACCATGCCGCTGCCACCCTGGAAGCCAGCCTCGAGAAGGGAGCCGCCTGATTATGACCGCTCCGACTGTTGCCCCGCGGCATTTCCTCGATCTCACCGACATCTCCGCCAGCGAGCTGCGCTCCATCCTGGAGCACTCCAAGGCGATGAAGGCCCACCGGCGCGGCATCTGCCGCGGCGAGGGGCCGCTGGCCGGCAAGGTGCTGGCCATGGTGTTCGAGCGTCCGTCCACCCGCACCCGCGTCTCCTTCGACGTGGCCATGCGGGAGCTGGGCGGCGAGACCATCATGCTGACCGGCGCCGAGATGCAGCTTGGCCGCGGCGAGACCATCGCCGACACGGCCCGCGTGCTGTCGCGCTTCGTCGACGGCATCATGATCCGCATCCTGGATCATCATGCCCTCACCGAGCTTGCCGAGAATGCCACGGTGCCGGTCATCAACGGCCTCACCAAGGAATCCCATCCCTGCCAGGTGATGGCCGACATCCTGACCTATGAGGAGCACCGCGGGCCCATCGAGACCGCGAAGGTCGCCTGGGTCGGCGATGGCAACAATGTGCTCGCCTCCTGGGTCCATGCGGCGCCGAAATTCGGCTTCGAGCTGCGGGTGGCGAGCCCGCCCGAGCTGGCGCTGCCGGCCGGCATCATCGAGGCGGCGAAGGCGGCCGGTGGCAACATCGTCACCACCACCGATGCCTTCGAGGCGGTGGACGGGGTCGACTGCATCATCACCGACACCTGGGTGTCGATGGGCGACAAGGAACGCGAGCGCCGCCACAATCTGCTGAAGCCCTATCAGGTGAACGATCGCCTGATGGCGGCCGCGGCCAAGGACGCCATCTTCATGCACTGCCTGCCGGCTCACCGGGAGGAAGAGGTGACGGCGAGCGTCATGGACGGCCCGCAGTCGGTGGTGTTCGACGAGGCGGAAAACCGGCTCCATGCCCAGAAGGGCGTGCTCGCCTGGTGCTTCGCCAACGGAGCGGCCTGATGGCCGGCCCCGTTTCCTATGCCGAGGACTGGGAAAGCCGCGACGATCTCGTCATCCCCTTTGCGGTGGAAGGGCTGGACGTGCGCGGCCGCGTCGTCCACCTCGGCCCCGTGGTCGACCAGATCCTGAAGCGCCATGCCTATCCGGCGCCGGTCTCCCGGCTGCTCGGCGAGGCGATCGCGCTGACCTCCCTTCTCGGCACGGCGCTGAAGTTCGAGGGCCGGCTGATCCTCCAGACCAAGACCGATGGCCCGGTGGACCTGATCGTCGTCGACTATCAGGCCCCCGATGCCGTGCGCGCCTATGCCCGCTTCGATGCGGACAAGGTGGCCGCCGCCGAAGCCGCCCAGGCGGCAAAGCCCGGCGCGCTGCTGGGCAACGGCATTCTGGCGCTGACCATCGACCAGGGGCCGGACATGGCCCGCTATCAGGGCATCGTCGAACTCGACGGCGCCTCGCTGGAAGAAGTGGCGCACCGCTACTTCGCCCAGTCCGAGCAGATCCCGACCTTCGTGCGGCTGGCGGTCGGCGAGCGCTTCGAGCGTCAGGCCGGCGGGGCGCCGGCCCATCACTGGCGTGCCGGCGGCGTGATGATCCAGTTCCTGCCGGAAACCGGCGAGCGCATCATCGCCCGCGACCTGCATCCAGGCGATGCCCCCGAGGGCACCGAGCCCCATGCGCCGTCCGAGGACGATGCGTGGGTGGAAGCCCGGGCGCTCGTGGAGACCGTCGAGGATCAGGAGCTGATCGACCCGGCGATCGCGCCGGAGCGGCTGCTCTATCGCCTGTTCCACGAGCGCGGCGCCCGGGTGTTCGACGCCCAGCCGCTGGTCGACCGCTGCCGCTGCTCCCGCGATCGCCTCAAGGGCATCCTCGGCCAGTTCTCGGCCGAGGAAGTCTCCGACATGACGCTGGAGGACGGCCGCATCACCGTCACCTGCGAGTTCTGCTCGACGACCTATGTCTACGAGCGGGAAGAGATCGGCTGAGCGGCGGGTCTCGTCGGACTCTTCGGATGGTGAAAAGCGTGCGGCCGGCGAAGTTCCCTTCGCCGGCCGCCTGCATTTTCGCTCGCGTGCTGTCTGCCGGACCGTCCCGAACGGGGATCATACCAAAGATCATCGAAGAGGACTCTTTGGTATTCCGAAGCAGATTTCCCATGTCACTGGGGCATGTGGGAAATCTGCTGATCTTCAGGCGCGTGGGTGCGGTCAGCACTTGGTGCGCCTGGTATCAGTTGATCCGCCAGAGCTCGGCGCGCTCGGCGGCATCCTGCTTCACGCTGTTGCTCTGGGCGGAGAAGAAGCCTTCCAGCCAGCTGTCGCTGACGCCGGCCCGGCGCGAGATCAGATACCATTTGCCGGCCTCTGCCGGATCCTCGGCAACGCCATGCCCCTGGGCATAGAGGCGGGCGAGACGGTTCTGGGCGACCGCGTTGCCGGCATTGGCCGCGCGCAGGAACCAGCCCGCCGCCTGCTTCTGGTCGGCGACGATGCCCTTGCCATTGTAGAGCCGGATCGCATACTCGACCTGGGCGGGCACATGGCCGCCCCGCGCTGCCCGGCCGTACCAGAAGGCGGCGAGCCGGTCGTCCTGGGGCACGCCCTTGCCGGCATCGGTCATGATGGCGAGGGCATATTCGGCATCGGGATTGTCTTCGTCGGCCGCCTGACGGAACAGGGCGGCAGCCGCGGCCTCGTCGCGCGGCCGGCCCTTCCCCTCCAGATAGATCATGCCGAGATTGTAGGTTGCGGCCACATGGCCGGCCTTGCTCGCCTGCTCGAACAGGTCGGCCGCCTTCGCCCGGTCGGCGGGCACGCCGAGCCCGTCCAGATAGAGCAGGGCGAGCTGATAGCGCGCCTCGCGGTTGCCCGAGGTCGCGGCCAGCTGATACCAGCTCGCCGCCTTGGCCTGATCCCGCGGCACGCCGAGGCCGTTGTCATAGAGCACGCCGAGAAGGGTCTGGGCGTTGCTGTCGCCCCGGGCCGCCCGCGGCGTCGCCTCGCGCAGCGCCGTCAGATAGAGCCCTTCCGCAAAGGCCTCATAGGCCGGATCGGGCTTGTAGGGCCGCGACCACAGGGTATCCGGATCGCGCAGCGGCAGCGCGTCCCCGCTGCCGGGAGCGGCCGGGGCGGGCTCTGCTGCCGGCGGAGTGGCGGCGGTGGCCGGGGCGGTGGCCTCGGGGGCCTCCGGCGGCGGTGCGGCCACCGGGGGCGCCGGCGGCGTCGGGACAGGTGCGGGCACCGGCGCGGCCTCGGGCTCCGGCACGGCGGAAGCGGGGCTGGCGGCCGCGTCGGTTGCGGGTGTCGGGGCGGCTTGCGCCGGGGCGGTGTCCGGCCCGGTCCGGGTCGGGGGCGAAGTTTCCCCGGTTGCGGCCGGCTGGTCAGCCGGAGCAGCTGTCGGTGTCTCCGCCGGAGCGGGAGCAGCCGCCGGAGGCTGTGCCGGCGTGTCGGCCGGCGGGGTCGGGGGCGGGCTGGTCGCCTCCGGTGCGGCGGGTGCTGCGTCCGGCTGGCCGGATCCGGCGGGCGGGCTCGCCAGCGCGGCGGGGGAAGGGACCGGAATCGGCACCGGCCGGGTGGCCGCCAGCGTCGCCGTGGCAAGGCCGAGCGCCAGGGAGCCGGTCAGTCCGGTCAAGATGAGGGCCCGCCCGCGTACCGCCATGCATGTTCCTCCTGCCCTCCGCCGGGCCTGCCCTGATGGCCGGGGGCCGGCGGTTGCCGGCCGCGCGCCCTCGGGGGACCCGGCCGGATGGTTCGTCTGTCGCGGCGATCCACCCCGAAAGGCAGGATCGCATGGGCCGATGCGGCCCCCGGCGTCCGTGGCCCGGGACGGTCCCGTCCGGTGCCCGGGTCCGCCGGATCGGGCGCGGCCGTCAGTCGGCGAGCGGCCCCGCGATCGCGTCGATGCGGGCATTGGCCGCCGTCACGGCAGCGCGCGGGCCATCCGGGCAGTCCCAGACGGCGGCGCGCAGCGCCACGAACTCGACGCCGGCTTCCGCCAGCACGTCGACGGAGGCGAGGTCCGATCCTGCCAGCGCGATGGCCGGCACCTCGAACAGCGCCGCCCACCATTCGCCGAGCGCCACAGTCTTCGGATGGGCTTCCGGCGATTCCGTGGCATCAAGCAGGCCGAACAGCAGATAGTCGGCCCCGGCCTCGCCGGCGGCCATCGCCTCGTCGCGGGTGCGCACGCCGCCGGCGCCGACGATGCGCTTGCCGGAGAAGGCGCTGACGGCGTCGGTGAAGTCCTCGCTGCCGGCCTCGGCATGCAGGCCATCGGCCTTCGCCCGGCCGACGACGCGGGTGTCGGCGCCGAGGATCGCGGCGGCGCCGGCCTCCTGGATCACCGGCACCAGGGCGTCGGCGACCGCCTGACGGTCGGCTTCCGCAAGTCCGTCCAGAGGCACGATGACGGCGGCGACATCCCCGCCGGCAAGCGCCTCGGCAAGGCGCGGGGCGAAGCTCGCATCGGCGCCGGGCGGGGTCACGAGGACGAGGCGGGGACGGGGAGTGGCGGACATGGGACGAACTCGTCTTTTCCGGGACTGTCTTGCTGGCGCCGGTTCTAGAGCATTTTCAAGCGAAGTGGATGCCGGTTCGCGTGAAGAAAATGCGTAAACTCAAAAGACCGGAGCGTTTGCCCTGAGCCGGGGCGAACGGAAAAGGCTCTGGAACATTTTGACGCGCCGTGGACACCGGTCCGCGGGAAGAAAATGCGTCCCCTTGAAGGATCCGCGCCTTTCCCGGCGTCTTGCACCCCGGTGCGCGGTGGAAAAGGCGGCGGATCCTGCCGGCGGGGCCCGGACACGACAGCGCCGCCGGACCGGGTCCGGCGGCGCTGCCTCAAGGCGAATGCAGGCCGGGCCGTCGGGCCCGGTCAGGTGCCGCTCAGGCGGCGACCTTCTCCAGGGCCGGCTCGTACTTGCCGAGGGCGGCGAGCGAGTTCAGCTTGGCGCGGTTGTAGAAGGCGGCCTGGGCGGCCGGCACGTTCTCGGCCTTGCCGCCCCACGCCTTCAGCGCGGCCTGCTGCAGGGCGCGGCCATAGGAGTAGGTGAGCTTCCACGGCAGCACGGCCTGGTTCATCAGCGAGAGATGATAGGTCGCGAGCTCGTCGGACTGGCCGCCCGACAGGAAGGCGATGCCCGGAACCGCCGGCGGCACGCAGGCCTTCAGCACCTTCACGGTCTTCTCGGCCACTTCCTCGGGGGAGGCCTGCTTGGCGGAGTGCTTGCCGGCCACGATCATGTTCGGCTTCAGCACGATGCCTTCGAGGTTCACGCCGGCAATGTAGAGCTGCTCGAACACGATCTTCAGGGTCATCTCCGTCACCTTGTAGCAGGTGTCGGCGTCATGAACCGAGTAGGCGGCGTCCATCAGCACTTCCGGCTCGACGATCGGAACGATGCCGTTCTCCTGCGCCAGCGCCGCATAGCGGGCCAGAGCCTGGGCGTTGGCCAGGATGGAGTT
>JBBSSF010000228.1:0-6144 GCA_038242345.1 Hyphomicrobiales bacterium | reverse complement strand
GGAAATCAGGGTGTTGCCCGGGGTGGCGATGAAGGCGGAGCGGATGCGCCGGCCCTCCTCGGTGCGCACCGGGATATTCTGCAGGTTCGGCTCCGACGAGGACAGCCGCCCTGTACTGGTCGATGCCAGCGCATAGCTGGTGTGGACGCGCTGGGTCTGCGGATTGATGAAGGTCGGCAGGGCGTCGGTATAGGTGGATTTCAGCTTGGACAGCTGGCGCCATTCCAGGATCTTCTTCGGCAGCTCATGCCCTTCGGCTGCGAGATCGTCCAGAATGTCGGCGCCGGTGGCCCAGGCGCCGGTCTTGGTCTTCTTGGCCCCGGGCAGGCCGAGCTTGCCGAACAGGATGTCGCCGAGCTGCTTGGGCGAGCCGACATTGAAGCTCTCGCCGGCAAGCGCGTGGATTTCGGCTTCTACCCGCGCCATGCCTTGCGCGAATTCCCCCGACAGCCTTGAGAGGATCTGCCGGTCGACGGCAATGCCGCGGGCTTCCATGCGCGCCAGCACCGGCGCCATCGGCCGCTCCAGCCGCTCATAGACCGTGACCATGGCCTCCGCCGGCAGCCGCGCTTTCAGCACCTGCCACAGGCGGAAGGTGACATCGGCATCCTCGGCCGCATAGGCCGTCGCCGTGTCGATGGGCACCCGGTCGAAGGTGATCTGGCTCTTGCCGCTGCCGGCCACTTCCTTGAACGGGATCGGCGCGTGGCCGAGATATTTGACCGACAGTTCGTCCATGCCATGACCGTTGCGCCCGGCATCCAGCGCATAGGACATCAGCATCGTGTCGTCGAAGGGCGCGATCCCGATGCCCTGACGGAAGAATACCAGCCAGTCATATTTGACATTCTGGCCGATCTTCAGCACCGCCGGATCTTCCAGCAGCGGCTTCAGCAGGGAAATGGCCTCGGCCACCGGAATCTGACCGTCCACCAGCCCGTTGCCGCCAAAGAGATCATCGCTGCCGGCCTTGTGGAGCAGCGGGATATAGCACGCCCGGCCGGGCGCAACGGAAAGCGAGATGCCGACCAGATCCGCCTGCATCGGATCGAGCCCGGTGGTCTCGGTGTCGACGGCAACGACACCGGCGGCGCGCGCCTCGGCAATCCACGCCGCCAGCCGGGCACCATCGCGCACGGTCTCGTAAGCCGCGCGGTCGACGGGCGTGGTGGCGGCGTGGCCGGCCCGGAGCGTCGCCAGACCGGCCGGCGTGGCGGCGGTGTCGGAATTGGCCTTCTGGGTGGCGATCGGCTGGGCGCGGCCGGCGGATGCCGCCGTCGGTGCCCCCTCCCCGCCCGGCGCCGGCAGACCATCGGCATCGGGAATGGCAAAGGCCGGGTCCGGCGCCACGGCGGCCGGATCGACATGATAGATCTCGGCCACGCGCCGGGTGATGGTGGTGAATTCCAGCGCCTTCAGGAAGGCCACCAGTCGTTCGCCATCGGGATGGGGCACCGTGAGCTTTTCCAGCGGCTCGGGCAGAGGCGCGGCATCATCCAGCTTCACCAGCTGGCGCGAGATGCGGGCGAGATCGGCGTGGGCAATCAGATTCTCGCGCCGCTTCGGCTGCTTGATCTCGCTGGCGCGGGCAAGAAGCGTTTCCAGATCGCCATAGTCGGTGATGAGCTGGGCCGCGGTCTTGATGCCGATTCCGGGCACCCCCGGCACGTTGTCGGTGGCATCCCCCGCCAGCGCCTGCACGTCGACCACCTTTTCCGGCGGCACGCCGAAATAGGCGATGACTTCCTCTTCCCCGATCAGCCGCTCGGCCCGGAAGGACGACTTCGCCTTGTCACCGGAGGCCGGGTCGAACATGGTGACGCCCGGGCGGATCAGCTGCATCAGATCCTTGTCGGCCGAGACGATCAGCACCTCGGCACCGGCCTCCGCCGCCTGCTTCGCATAGGCGGCAATCAAGTCGTCGGCCTCGTAGCCGCCGAGTTCGATCGGGTGCATGCCGAAGGCGGAGACGGCGGCGCGCATCAGCGGAAATTGCGGCACGAGATCCTCGGGCGGCTCCGGCCGGTGTGCCTTGTAGGCCGGATAGATGTCCTTGCGGAAGGATTTCTCCGACTTGTCGAAGATGATCGCCAGATGGGTGGGCGTGCGCCCGGCCGCGCCATCCTGAAGGAACTGGAGGAGCTTGGTGCAGAACAGCCGCACCGCCCCGGTGGGCAGACGGTCGGAGCGATAATTATACTTCCGGTCCTGGTTCACCGACTGGAAATAGGCACGGAAGATGAAGGACGAGCCATCGACCAGAAACACCCGGTCGCCGGGGCCCGGCGGGCGGGGGGCCGTGACACCGGCGGGGGAGGCGCTGTCGGTCATGGGCAGTTCCCGTCCTGTTCCCTGTCGCAGCCGGGCCGAGAGACCCGGCCCGAATATGCTAATGAATTGAAAGACAAGCGCTATTCATCCGAACGCGCGGCGCGAGGATCCGGCATCCGGCAGCCCGCGTCAAGCCCGCACCGGACGGCCGGGGCTGGCGCCTCATCCTCACGCTCGTGATAGGATAGCGCGCCTTACCCGAGTCCTACCGCCAGTCAGGAAGCCCCATGCCCCGACGGTCCGGCCCGTCCTCCTCCCGTCTCGCGGTCGTCGATCTGGCCCGCGGCCTCGCGCTGATTGCGATGGTCGTCTACCATTTCTCGTGGGATCTCAGTTATTTCCGCTATGTGCCATGGAATGTCTCGTTCGGGCCGGAGTGGAAGCTGTTCGCCCGCGCCATTGCCACGAGCTTCCTGATCCTCGCCGGCCTGTCGCTGGTGCTGGCGCGCGGCGCCGGCTGGCACGCCTATCTGAAGCGGCTGGGGCTCGTCACGGCGTCGGCGCTGGCGATCACCGGCGTCACCTTCTGGATGATGCCGGACCGCTTCATCTTCTTCGGCATCCTGCACGCCATCGCCTTCTTCAGCGTGATCGGCCTCGCCTTCCGCTCCGCGCCCGTCTGGCTGATTGCGGCGGCCGCGCTCGTCTCGGCCGGACTGCCCCTTGTCGCGTCCGCCGAATTCTTCGACGCGCGCTTCCTGGAATTCCTCGGCCTCGGCACGAAGCCGCCCTTCTCCAATGATTATGTGCCGGTGTTCCCGTGGTTTGCGGCTTATCTGACGGGCATGGGGCTCGGCCGCTGGATGGAGGCGCGGCGCGACCGCATCGCCCGGATCCGCCTCGGAACCGGCCGCATCGGCGGCGGCATCGCCACTGCCGGGCGACATACGCTGGCGATCTACCTGATCCATCAGCCGGTGCTCATGGGCCTGCTCTACGGCCTCACCTTCGTGCTGCCGCCGCCGCCCGCCGCGCCCACCGCCCAGACCATGGCCGCCTTCCTCGATAACTGCCGCCTCACCTGCGAGAAGGGCGGCGGCGAGGCCGGCTTCTGCGCCCGCCATTGCAGCTGCACGGCGGACGCCATCGTCGATGCCGGGCTGTGGGCCCCGGCCGGCGCCGGCACCATGACCGACGACCAGCGCGCCCGCTTCCGGGCGCTGGTCGCCACCTGCCGGGCCTCCAGCGCCGGGACGCCGCAGAACCTCACGCCGTTCAGCGCCCCCCCGGCCCCGTCTCGCGACGCGCCATGAAGGCCAGCCGCTCGAACAGGTGCACATCCTGCTCGTTCTTCAGGAGCGCACCATGGAGCGGCGGGATCACCTTGCGCGGATCCCGCTCGGACAGAAGCATCGGGTCGATGTCCTCCACGGTGAGCAGCTTGATCCAGTCGAGCAGCTCCGATGTCGACGGCTTCTTCTTCAGCCCCGGCACGGCACGGATCTCGAAGAACAGCCGCAATGCTTCGGCCAGCAGCCGCTTCTTGATGTCGGGGAAGTGGACCTCGACGATTTCCGCCATGGTCTCGGCATCGGGGAAGCGGATATAGTGGAAGAAGCAGCGGCGCAGGAAGGCGTCCGGCAGTTCCTTCTCGTTGTTCGATGTGATGATGACCACGGGCCGGTGCACCGCCGTCACGGTCTCGCCGGTCTCGTAGACATGGAATTCCATGCGGTCGAGTTCCTGGAGAAGATCGTTCGGGAACTCGATGTCGGCCTTGTCGATCTCGTCGATCAGCAGAACGACGCGCTCCGGCGCCGTGAAGGCTTCCCAGAGCCTGCCCTTCTTGATGTAGTTGGAAATGTCCGACACCCGGGGGTCGCCGAGCTGGCCGTCGCGCAGCCGCGACACCGCATCATATTCATAAAGCCCCTGCTGCGCCCGGGTGGTGGACTTGATGTTCCACTCCAGCATCGGCACGCCCAGCGCCGTCGCGATCTCGCGGGCCAGCACCGTCTTGCCGGTGCCGGGCTCGCCCTTCACCAGCAGCGGCCGCTGCAGGGTGATCGCGGCGTTGACGGCGACCTTCAGATCGTCGGTCGTGACATAATTCTCGGTGCCGGCGAAGCGCATCGGCGGGCCTCCATTCCTCTTGGGAGACATGGTAAGGGCCCGCCGCGCTGCGGTCCACCGCATCGCACGATCCGCGACGCACAGCATCCGCGGGATCTTGCACATCACCTCCCGGTTGCTCTAAGCCTCAGGGGGACAGGATCAGACAGCCGCCGGAGCGCCGCCGCTTCCGGCGGGCGGGTGGCTTTTCCGCCCGCCGGGGCATTTTTTTCTCTTTCTGAGGAAAAGCGGGCAACGCGATGCGGCGCGCGACCGGCCGGTCGCCGCTATCACTCCGGAACCGTCACGGAGTGTCCGCCCATGTCCGGTCCCGATTCCGCAAAGCTCGATGTCTTCCCCGCCTTCCACCGGGTCGGCGGGCGCGCGGTGCTGATTGCCGGCAACGGCGCGGCGGCGGTGGCCAAGCTGCGGCTGCTGGCGGAGACCTCGGCGCGCCTCGTCGTGCTGGCCGACGCCCCGGAAACGGCCCTGCTCGACGCCATCGCCGACACCGGCGCCGAGCTGCGCCGCCACACCCTCACCGATGCCGATCTGACCGGCGCCGCCCTCCTCTTTCTGGCGACCGGCGACCGGGCCGAGGATGACCGCGCGGCCACGCTGGCGCGGGCCGCCGGTGTGCCGGTGAATGTGGTCGACCGGCCGGAGGCCTGCGATTTCATCGTGCCGGCGCTCATCAACCGCGCCCCCGTCGCGGTCGCCATTTCCACCGCCGGCACGGCGCCGGTGCTGGCCCGGCTGGTGCGCGCCCGCATCGAGGCTGCGCTGCCGGAAGGTCTTGGCCGCATCGCGACGCTCGCCCGGCGTCTGCGCGACGAGGTGAGCGCCCGCCTGCCCGATGCCGGCGCCCGCCGCCGCTTCTGGGCCACGCTCTTCACCGGCGCCCCTGCCCGCTTTGCCGCCGCCGGCCGCCTGCTGCCGGCCGAAGCCGCCGCCCGCACGCTGCTGTCCACCGCCGAGGAGGTCCGTCCGGGCTTCGTCTCGCTGGTCGGCGCCGGCCCCGGGGCGACGGACCTTCTGACGCTGCGCGCCCTCTCCGCCCTTCAGGATGCCGACGCGATCGTCTACGACCGGCTGGTGCCCGAGGCGATCGTGGCGCTTGGCCGGCGCGAGGCGGAGCGCATCAGCGTCGGCAAGGCCAGGGGCGCCCATTCGGTGCCGCAGGAGAAGATCAACGCGCTCCTCGTCGCGCTGGCCCGGGCGGGCAAGCGGGTGGTGCGGCTGAAGAGCGGCGACCCGATGGTGTTCGGCCGGGCCGGCGAGGAAATCGCGGCGCTGCGCGATGCCGGCATCGCCCATGAGGTGGTGCCCGGCATTTCCGCCGCCTTTGCCGCCGCGGCCTCCCTCACCCTGCCGCTGACGCTGCGCGGTGTCGCCTCCCATCTGGTGCTGGCCACCGGCCATGACCGCGACGGCCGCACCTTCCCCGACTGGGGCGGGCTGGTGCTGGCGGGCGCGACGGTGGCCGTCTATATGGGCCGCTCGGTGGCGGGCCCGGTTGCCGCCCGGCTGCGCGAGGCGGGCCTTGCCGCCACCACGCCGGTGGTGGCGGTCGAAAATGCGGCGCGGGCCGACGAGCGCGTGTTCGCCGGCCAGCTCACCGATCTCGATGCCCTCGCCGACCGGGATGATCTCGCCGGCCCCGTGCTGTTCCTCATTGGCCGGGCCGTTGCCAAGGCCGATCTCTCGACTGCCGACCCCTTGCGCGCCGCCCTTGCGCGCGCCGCCTGACGGAAGACCGAT
>JBBSSF010000227.1:0-6173 GCA_038242345.1 Hyphomicrobiales bacterium | reverse complement strand
GCCGGAGACGCCGAGCGCTTTCCGGTGAAGGCGGCGAAGACGGAAAAGCCGACCCGGCACGGAGCCGCCTTCGTGGCGGTGCGGTCCGACGGCGCCGTGCTCGTCGAACGCCGGCCGGAAACCGGCCTCCTCGGCGCCATGACCGGCACGCCCACCACCGACTGGGGCCCCGTTTCCCCGGGTGAGACGGCGCCGGCCGCGGCCCCGGTTGCGGGGAACTGGCGGCGGCGCACCGGCACAGTGCGGCATACCTTCACCCATTTCCATCTGGTGCTGGATGTCTGGCAGGCCGAGCTTCCGGCCGGCACCCGGCCGCCGAAGGGTGCCTGGTGGGCCGAGCCCGCGGACCTGCCCGGCGAGGCCCTGCCGACCCTTTTCCGCAAGGTGCTGGATCACGCCCTGGCCCCGGCCGAGGCGCCGCGCCGGCGCGGCCGGCCGCCCAGGGCCGGATAGGGCCGGCGCGCCACTTTTTCACAGCCCGGTGAAAGCGGAGCCCGGCCATGGCGCAATGGTGGACATGAGCCGGCGAACCGGCGAGATTGGGAGAAACAGGCCAGTGGGACCGCGGCTCCGTCCGCCGCGCCGGCCCCCAAGAGGAGGGCGGAGCCTTCATGCGCATCGTCGCCGACTTTCAGGAGACCGCCCCGTTCGAGGTGATCGAGCCGGAAAGCCAGAGGGTTCCGTTCGTCTTCAATTCCCCCCATTCCGGCGCCACCTATCCGGCGGATTTTCTCGCCGTGTCGCGCCTCAATGCCCGCGCCATCCGCCGCTCGGAAGACTGCTTCGTCGATGCCCTGTTCGAGCCGGTGGTCAGCCTCGGCGCGCCGCTGATGCGGGCGCACTTTCCCCGCGCCTTCCTCGATCTCAACCGCGAGCCCTACGAGCTCGATCCGGCCATGTTCGACGGCGCGCTGCCGCCCTATGTGAACAGCCGCTCGGTGCGGGTAGCCGGCGGGCTCGGCACCATCGCCCGGGTGGTGGCCGATGCCGAGGAGATCTACGCCTTCCGCCTGCCGGTGATGGAGGCCGTCAACCGCATCGAGCGGCTCTACAAGCCCTATCACACCACGCTCGCCCGCCTGATCGGCCGCACCTATGCCCGCTTCGGCGTCGCCATCCTCATCGACTGCCATTCCATGCCGTCGAGCGAACGGGTCGGTGACGGCCGCCGCCGTCCGGACATGGTGATCGGCGACCGCTATGGCACCAGCGCCGCCCCGGGCCTGACGGACGCGGCCATCGCCATCCTGTCGCAGCTCGGCTATGCGGTCAGCCGCAACCGGCCCTATGCCGGCGGCTACATCACCGAACATTATGGCCGGCCGCTGAAAGGGCTGCACGCCCTCCAGATCGAGATCAACCGCAGCCTCTACATGGACGAGCGGCTCCTGAAGCCGAGCCGCGGCTTCGGCCGGCTGTCCCGGGACCTCGCCACCTTCGCCGAGGCGCTGTTCCCGTTCGCCCCCGTCGCCGATGGCGGCCTGCCGCTCGCCGCCGAATAGCGTCCCGCATCCCGCCCGGCGCTCCCGATCTCCGCTCCGCCCCGTCCTGCTGCCCCGCCTCCATCCGCGGTGCGGGCCCTCGCCTGGCCCGCGGGCCGGAGCGCGCGCCTGCGACCTAAAGTGCGCTTTCTATATATCACGTATAGGTCAATATCGCCCGACCGGGGCGACGGGGCGTGCCGTGTACAGGGTGCACGCTATGATGCCACAGGCTCGGTGGTTCAATTCCGAACGATGTTCATTGTTGCGGTGCAACGCGCGTCATGATAGGGCGATATAAAACTTTCGTATAAAAAGGGGGGACCCCAAATGGCAGGCAACCTGACCCACACCGTCGATCAGGCGACGGGGATGGACTATGCGGAACACAGCCGCACGGCCTCCAATGTCTGGAAATTCACCAAGATCCTCACGGTTGCGGTGCTGTCGGTGGTGCTGATGCTCGGCATCGGCGGGGTCGGCCATTCCTGGGGTCTGGCGTCCCTTGGCATCCTCCTCACCCTGGTGGCGACGGCGGTCGGTCTTGCCCGTCCGAAGGGGGACTGGAAGCCGGTTCTCGTGGTGGCGCTGGTGATCGGGGTCCTTGCGGTCCTGTTCGGCTGACGCGGACACTTTCCGGTTCGGATTTTTCTGTCTGCGCGGGAAGCCCCGTGTGCCGCGCGGCCGGGGAAGTCATGCCTTTCGGTCAGGACTGTCCTGGCGCCCGGATTTTTCAGTCCGTGTTCCCTTTTGCGACAGGTGTAACAGTCGAGCTGTCCCGATGAGGCCGCCCGCGGGACGTTTCAGGCCCATCGGGAAAGCACAGAGCCCGTGCGTTATGCGGTGATGCGCACGGATGTGTTCCGGAGACGCGGGTTCGCTGGCGGGCCTGCGGGTTGCAGGACAGGGAAACCCCGGCCGGCTGCGGCCGGATCAGGGGAAACTGTCCGGCAGAAGACGGGATTCAAGACGGATGCGAGAGAAGGAGGAGAGCCGGCAATGAGGATCGCGATCCCCGCCGAGACCGATCCGGCGGAGCGCCGCGTCGCGGCCACACCGGAGTCGGTGAAGAAACTGAAGGCGCTGGGGGCAACCGTGGTGGTGGAGACGGGGGCCGGTCTCGGCTCGCGTCTGCCGGATGCGGACTATCTGGCGGTGGGTGCCGAGATCGCGCCGACGGCGAAGACGGCCCTCGACGGGGCCGACATCGTGCTGAAGGTGCGCCGGCCGACCGCCGACGAGGCCGGGCTGATGAAGTCCGGCGCGGTGGTGCTCGGCATCCTCGACCCGTTCGGCAACACCGAGGCGCTGGAAGCGCTGGCGAAAGCCGGGCTCTCGGCCTTCGCCATGGAGCTGATGCCGCGCATCACCCGCGCCCAGTCCATGGACGTGCTGTCGTCCCAGGCGAACCTTGCCGGGTACCGGGCGGTCATCGAGGCGGCGGTGGAATATGACCGCGCCTTCCCGATGATGATGACGGCCGCCGGCACCGTTCCGGCCGCCAAGGTGTTCATCATGGGGGCTGGCGTTGCCGGTCTGCAGGCGATCGCCACGGCCCGCCGCCTCGGCGCCATCGTGACGGCGACCGACGTGCGCCCGGCTGCCAAGGAGCAGGTGGAATCCCTCGGCGCCAAGTTCATCGCCGTGGAGGACGACGAGTTCCGCCAGGCCGAGACGGCGACCGGCTATGCCAAGCCGATGTCGGCCGACTATCAGGCCAAGCAGGCGGCCCTCGTTGCCGAGCACATCCGCAAGCAGGACGTCGTCGTCACCACGGCCCTCATCCCGGGCCGGCCGGCGCCGCGTCTGGTGAGCGCCGAGATGCTCGCCTCCATGCGCTCCGGCGCGGTGGTGGTCGATCTGGCGGTGGAGCGCGGCGGCAATGTCGAGGGCGCCATCCCCGGCGAGGTGGTGGAGACGGGCGGCGTGAAGATCGTCGGCCATCTGAATGTCGCCGGCCGGCTGGCGGCCTCGTCGTCCCAGCTCTACGCCCGCAATCTCTACAATTTCCTGGAGACGCTGGTGGACAAGAAGGCCGGCACTCTCGCCATCAAGCCCGATGACGAGCTGGTGAAGGCGACCCTCGTCACCTCCGGTGGCGCCATCGTCCATCCGTCCTTCAAGGCCTGACGGACCCGGATCCCAAGGGAGAGATCTCGATGAGCAATGACGCGCTCGAAAAGGCCCGGGCCGCTGCCGATTATGCCCAGGCCGCGGCCGATGCCGCGAAAGCCGCTGCCGAAGCGGCGAAGTCCTATGTCGATCACGCCGCCTCCGGCCTCGGCGATGCCGCGGCCGCGGCCGCCCATGCGGCGAGCGGTGGCGCCATCGACCCGTTCGTGTTCCGCCTGGCGATCTTCGTGCTGGCGATCTTTGTCGGCTACTATGTCGTCTGGGCGGTGACGCCCGCCCTCCATACCCCGCTCATGTCGGTGACCAACGCCATCTCGTCGGTGATCGTGGTCGGCGCGCTCTTGGCCGTCGGTGTCGATCTCTCGGTCGGTGATGGCGGCATCTGGGCGCGCATCTTCGGTTTCCTCGCCCTCATCATGGCGGCGGTGAACATCTTCGGCGGCTTCCTCGTCACCAACAGGATGCTCGCCATGTACAAGAAGAAGAGCTGAGGACGGGTCCCCATGAATGCCAATCTCGCGGCCGTCCTCTATCTGATTTCGGGCGTCCTGTTCATTCTCGCCCTGCGCGGGCTGTCGAGCCCGGCGACCTCGCGGCGCGGCAACCTGTTTGCCATGGTCGGCATGGCGCTCGCCGTGCTCACCACCCTTGCGGTGTCGCGGCCGTCGCTCGGCGCCCTCGCCCTCATCGTGCTGGGCCTCGCCATCGGCGGCGGCATCGGCGCGGTGATCGCCAAGCGCATCCCCATGACGGCGATGCCCCAGCTCGTCGCCGCCTTCCATTCCCTGGTCGGTCTGGCGGCGGTGTTCGTGGCCGCCGGTGCCCTCTATGCGCCGGAAGCCTTCGGCATCGGCGATCCCGGCTCCATTCATGCCGGCTCGCTGGTGGAAATGTCGCTGGGTGTCGCCATCGGCGCCATCACCTTCACCGGCTCGGTCATCGCCTTCCTGAAGCTCGACGGCCGCATGTCCGGCAAGCCGATCCTGCTGCCGGCGCGCCATGTCATCAATCTCGGGCTGGCGGTGCTGCTGGTGGCGCTGGTGGTCGCCTTCGCGCTCACCGAGAGCCATCTGCTGTTCTGGCTGGTGGTCCTGGTGGCGCTGGCCTTCGGTGGCCTGCTCATCATCCCGATCGGCGGCGCCGACATGCCGGTGGTCGTGTCGATGCTGAACTCCTATTCGGGCTGGGCGGCGGCCGGCATCGGCTTCACCCTCGGCAACACGGCCCTCATCATCACCGGCGCCCTGGTCGGCTCGTCGGGCGCGATTCTCTCCTACATCATGTGCAAGGGGATGAACCGCTCCTTCGTGTCGGTGATTCTGGGCGGCTTCGGCGGTGAATCGGGTCCGGCCGGCGGCGGGGCCGGCGGGGGCGAGGCCCGCCCGGTGAAGCACGGCTCGGCCGAGGATGCGGCCTTCATCATGAAGAACGCCTCCAAGATCATCATCGTGCCGGGCTATGGCATGGCGGTCGCCCAGGCCCAGCATGCCCTGCGCGAGATGGCGGACCAGCTGAAGGCCGAAGGCGTCGAGGTGAAATATGCGATTCACCCGGTCGCCGGCCGGATGCCGGGCCACATGAACGTGCTGCTCGCCGAGGCCAGCGTGCCCTATGACGAGGTGTTCGAGCTGGAGGACATCAACAGCGAGTTCGCCCAGGCCGACGTCGCCTATGTCATCGGTGCGAACGACGTGACCAATCCGGCCGCCAAGACCGATCCGGCCTCGCCGATCTTCGGCATGCCCATCCTCGACGTGGAGAAGGCCAAGACGGTCCTCTTCATCAAGCGCGGCATGGGCTCGGGCTATGCCGGCGTCGAGAACGAGCTGTTCTTCAAGGACAACACGCTCATGCTGTTTGGTGACGCCAAGAAGATGACCGAGGAGATCGTGAAGCACTTCTGAGCCGCTCCCCGCCCGGGGGCTGGCGCGAAGGCAGGCAGCAGATCAGGGCCGGCGGAGCGATCCGCCGGCCTTTTCATGTTCGGGACCACTGCACGGGGCGCGCATGCCCGCCCGGAAGGCATATTCCGTTCCCGGACGCCCAGCGAATGCGCAAGGGACCGCTGCGCCCCGTGCAGGGCTCGGGCGGGCCTGGGGACAAGTTTGCCGAGGCGACCATAACAAATTGACATAAAGGCTTTCTTTTTCCACGGCATGGATGTGGACAGAAGCCCCGGGTGCGCACTGCCGACAAGGCGTGCCACAAAAATCCGCATCCCGTGCGCCAATCGGCGTTGACAGGGGCAGGGGCGGGGCCTATACCGGCGTCATCAGCGACGGCGGTGACGCCGCCGACGCCGACAAGACGGTTCGAGTCTAGGGCGGTTGCCCAAGTTTGAAGCGGCCTTGACGGGAAACTAGCCATCCAATATGACGTGCCGGTGACGGCGCTTCGGATGGTTGGGCGCTGAAGAAATTTCGACCCGTTGTGGTCTGTTCTTTGACAAATTGGATGGAAGAAAGAGAAACGTGGGCGGCGATTGTCCGCGGAGCCTGAAAGGGCTCTTCGAGGGATGATACGGCGTCACGTTTTCTGAGAGGCTCTTGGATGGGTTTC
>JBBSSF010000226.1:0-6185 GCA_038242345.1 Hyphomicrobiales bacterium | reverse complement strand
GGCGCCGGTAGGCGGCGGCGTTGACGACGAGGGCCGATTCGGCCTCGCACGCCGTCTCCAGCCGGTCGAGATAGCGCCGGGCGGGCTCGGACAGGGATTCCCGCGCCGAGGCCGACAGCCCCCGCGGGGCGGCCGCCTCGGGACGGCGGGCGATGGCCGGCGGCGACGGATCGGGATCGCGCAGCAGCACATGGGCATTGGTGCCGCCGAAGCCGAAGGAGTTCACGCCGGCAAAGCGCGGTCGCGGCCCCTGTTCCAGCGGACGCGCGGTCGAGGCAACCTCAAGGTTGAGATCCTCGAACGGGATGTCCGGATTGGGGGTCGTGAAGTGCAGCGACGGCGGCAGCAGGTTCTGCTCCAGCGCCAGCTGCGCCTTCAGGAGGCCGACGAGGCCCGACGCCGGCTCCAGATGGCCGACATTGGTCTTCACCGAGCCGATGGGCAGCGGGCGCGCCCGGCGCCGGCCGAGCACGGTGCCAAGCGCCTCGGCCTCCGCCGGATCGCCGACCCGGGTGCCGGTGCCATGGGCCTCGACGAAGGCGAGCCGGTCGGGATCCACCTCGAACCGGTCATAGACCTCGCGCAGCAGCGCGGCCTGGGAATGGGCCGACGGCAGCGACATGCCCACGGTGCGGCCGTCGGAATTGACGCCGGAACCGACCAGCACGCCGCGGATGTCGTTGCCGGCATTGCGGGCGGCGTCCACGGCGCGGATCACCATCACCGCGCCGCCCTCGGAGCGCACATAGCCGTCGCCATCGGCATCGAACGCGCGGCACAGGCCAGCCTTGGAGAGCATGGTGGCGCGCGAGAAGCCGACGAACGGATAGGGCGAGAGCAGCAGGTTGACGCCGGCGACGATGGCCGTGTCGATCAGTCCGGCCCGGATCGCCTCCATCGCCTCGTTGAGGGCGACGAGAGAGGACGAGCAGGCGGTGTCGACGGTGAAGGACGGGCCGCGCAGGTCGTAGATGTAGGACAGCCGGTTGGACACGATCGACAGGGTGTTGCCGGTCATGAACTGGACGTCGGTCTCGGCCAGGTCCGTCAGGAAATTGTTGGCATAGTCGAGGGAGGACGCGCCGACATAGACGCCGGTGCGGCTGCCGGCGAGCGCCGACGGCGGCAGGCCGGCATTTTCCAGCGCCTCCCAGGTGAGCTGGAGCAGCAGCCGCTGCTGCGGGTCGATCTGGATCGCCTCGCGCGGCGAGATGCCGAAGAAGGCCGGATCGAAATCCCAGACATTGGCGATCTGGCCGGCAGCCCAGGTGTAGCTCTTGCCCGAGGCGGCCGGATCCGGATGCAGGAACTGCGCCTTGTTCCAGCGCTCAGTCCCGACTTCCGTAATGACGCACCGGCCTTCCGTCAGCACATCCCAGAAGCTGCGGATATCCGGTGCCGCTGGAAGCCGGCACGCATAGCCGAGGATTGCGATCTCTTGATTGGCCTTGAGTTGCGCCATCGACCACGTCGTTCGCTGTTCGAGCCGGGATGCCAGCGTGCGGGGTCCGGAGACCGCCGTCAACCGCAGCATTCCATCTGGTCCGGAGAAGACCGACAGTCAGTCTTGCACCGGTCTGCACTGGTTAGGGCCACGTAGTTCCGGGCCAGGGCGCCGGTCCCTCCGGACGGGAGAAACTCGGATTCCGGCTGCCGGATCGTCCGATGACACCTGGGGGCGAACCCCGCATTTCAAGCCTCATAACTCATCGGCGTCTGACACGCAAGAAAGTCGACAGCGTGGGACAATGTATATAATGTATTGAACGGTAACAAAATTTGACGATAAATGGCCTCCCGCACCCTGCCTTATATTGCATTGCGGCAACGAACCGCGACCCTTGCGGTGTCGTGCAGGCTATGGTCCCGTGTCGCCTGGGGCCTGCCGCTCGGGGCCGGGCGGGCAGGCGGATGGACGCCGGGCGTGAATCGGAGCATATGAGAGCCATGACCGCCTCCCTTCGCGCCGCCGTCGTCGGCTACGGCTATTTCGGCCGTTTCCATGCCCGACATTATCAGGAAAATCCCGGGGCCACGCTGGTCCTGGTCTCCGACCGTGACCCGGCACGCCGCGCCGCTGCCGCCGAGGAGCGCGGCGTCGAGACCGTGGCCGATCATCGGGACCTGATCGGCAGGGTCGATCTGGTCTCCATCGTGGTGCCGACCAGCGTCCACCATGCGGTGGCCCGCGATCTCATCGATGCGGGCATCCATGTCCTCATCGAGAAGCCGATTGCCGCCGATCTCGCCCAGGGCGAGGATCTGGTGCGGCTGGCCGACGAGCGCGGGGTGATCCTCCAGGTCGGCCATATCGAGCGCCATTCGGCGGCCTACCGGGCGTTGTCGCCCCGGCTGTCGCGGCCGCTCTATATCGAGAGCGAGCGCATCTCGCCCTACAAGCCCCGCGCCACCGATGTCGACGTGGTCCTCGACCTGATGATTCACGACATCGACCTGGTGATCGGCATGGTCGGGTCCCGGGTGGTCTCGGCCGATGCCATCGGCGCCCCGGTGCTGACCGGCACCGCCGATCTGGCCAATGCCCGCATCGCCTTCGAGAATGGCGTGGTGGCGACGGTGACCGCGAGCCGCGTCAGCCACAAGACCGAACGCATGGTGCGCGTGTTCCAGCGCGACAGCTATATCGTCTGCGATTTCGCCAACCTGCGCCTGACCGAGATCCGCCGCGATCCGGACGCGCCCGTCGGCAACAATCCGCTGGAAGGGCTGGCGCTGGAAACCGTCAACATCCCGCGTCAGGACAGTCTGGCCAACGAGATCGCCGAATTTCTTTCCTGCATCCGCGAGAAGCGCCGGCCCGTGGTCGATGGCCGGGTGGGCTGCGAGGCGCTCCGGGTCGCCAACATGATTAAGGAAAGCATGGCCGAGCGCCGGCGCCTGATCGAGCACGGCGCCGGCCTCGGCGTCTGAGGGCCCGGTCCGCAGGTCGGCGGACGAGGGGCGGGGAGGGCGCGGCCGAATTGCATTCGGCGCCGGCTTCCCGCAGGGTGCGCGCGCCCGGCGCGTGCGGCGGCGGGCCTTGAGCCCCCAAGCTCCCAGCCGGCCCGGAGACGTGCCATGACCACTCTCGACCTTTCGTCCGCCCTGTCCGGCCGCAGCCTCCGGTTGCAGTGCCGGTTCAGCAATGTGGACGCCCTCGGCTACATGATTCTCTGGTTCGTCCTGACGGTCATCACCCTCGGCCTCGCGCTGCTGGTCTTCCCCTATTATCTGAACATCAGCGTTCTCAACCGCACCGAGGTCGTGGACGGCAGCGGGCGGGCGATCGGGCGGCTCAACTGCCGGTTTGGCGTCGGCTCGGCGATCGGAAACCTCATCCTGTGGGGCATCCTGATCCTCGTCACCTGCGGGCTGGCCTCCTTCCTCTATGTCTACCGGGTGCTGCGCGTCGTCCTGAACGAGACCACGGTGGAGCTCTACTGAGCCCCGGACGGCGCGGGGGCACGGCCGAATTGCCGATGCCGGAGGCCGCGCGCCGGATGCCATCACCCTCCGGCCCGGGCCCCGCGGGTGGATGCCGGGCGCCCGGAAATGTCCTATGGTGCCCCCGGGCCGGGCGGCTCCTCCTGCCGCGCGCGGCCCGCAAGCTCTTTCTCCCCCCCTTGAGACCCGGTCTCGGGCCTCGTTCGTTCGGAATGACATGTCTGAGAGCCTGAAGCCGGCCGAGCCGGCGCCGATTCCCCTGTTCGACCTGAAGCGCCAGGAACGTCGTCTGCGGCCCGAGCTCGACCGGGCGATTGCCGCGGTCCTCGATCATGGCCAGTTCATCCTCGGCCCCGAGGTGACGGCGCTCGAATCGTCGCTGGCGGCCTTCTCCGGCGTGCGCCACTGCATCGCTGTCTCGTCGGGGCGCGATGCGCTGCTGATGGCGCTGATGGCCATGGGCGTCGGCCCGGGCGACGCGGTGTTCGTGCCCGCCTTCACCTTCTCGGCGACGGCGGCCGCCGTGATGGCTGCCGGCGCCCGGCCGGTCTTTGTCGACGTGCTCCTCGACAGCGCCAACATGGATCCGGAGGATCTGGAGCGCGCCATCGCCGACACCGAGGGTCTGGCCGGCGCCACGCCCAAGGCCGTCATTCCGGTCGATCTCTTTGGCCTGCCGGCGAATTATGGCGCCATCGGCGCCATTGCCGCCGAACACGGGCTGATGATCCTGGCCGATGCCGCCCAGTCCTTCGGCGGCGCGGTGGGCAATGCCCGGGTGGGAGCGCTCGGCGCCATTTCTGCGGTCAGCTTCTATCCGACCAAGCCGCTCGGCGGTTATGGCGATGGCGGCGCGGTGATGACCGACGACGACACCCTGGCCGAGGCCGTGCGCCAGATCCGCACCCATGGCCGCGCCGGCGACGGCGATGTGGCCATGCGCATCGGCCTGACCGGGCGGCTCGACACCATCCAGGCGGCGATCATCAACGTGAAGCTGGCGGGCTTTGCCGCCGAGCTGGAGCGCCGGGCCGAGGTGGCGGCGCTCTAT
The DNA here is from genome assembly GCA_038242345.1 of Hyphomicrobiales bacterium. Lineage (GTDB taxonomy): Bacteria > Pseudomonadota > Alphaproteobacteria > Rhizobiales > Segnochrobactraceae > JBBSSF01. The sequence goes on along the minus strand of JBBSSF010000226.1, from coordinate 1,690 downwards.
GATTCCCTGCTGCCGGCGTCCATCGCCCGGCCGGTGGTGCCGGCCGGCGTGCGCTCGGCCTTCGCGCTCTACACCATCCGGGTGGCCGCGCGGGATGCGGTGCGGGCGTCGCTGGCCGCGGCCGACATCGGCACCGGCCTGTTCTATCGCGTGCCGCTGCACCGCCATCCGGCCTTCGAGCCGCTGGTGCCGCCCCATCGCAGCTTCCCCATCGCCGATTTCCTCTCCGACACCGTGCTGAGCCTGCCCATGGGCCCGGACGTGACGGATGCGGAAGTGGAGCGGGTGGCCCGGGCCGTCGCGGCGGCCGTCGGCCAGCCTCTGGCGGCATGAGCGCGGCCGGGGAGGGCGGTCCGGAGCGGCCGCCGCGGGAGGACGGACCGGATCCGCTGGGTCTGCGCCCGCGGCTTCTCCACCGCGACGGCATGATCCTGATCCTCGACAAGCCGGCCGGCATCGCCGTGCACAAGGGCCCCAAGGGCGGCATGGTGCTGGAGGACGGTTTCGACGCCCTCCGCTTCGGCCTGCCCGAGGCGCCGGCGCTCGCCCACCGGCTCGACCGCGACACCTCCGGCTGCCTCGTGCTCGGGCGCCATCGCAAGGCGCTCGCCCGCATGGGCACGCTGTTCTCCGAAGGCCGCGTCGAGAAGACCTACTGGGCCGTGGTGGAAGGCGGACCGGCCGAGGACGCCGGCACCGTCTCCGCCCCGTTGCGCAAGCGTGATGTGGCGCGCGGCTGGCACATGGTGGTGGATGCGGCGGGCGGCCAGCCCTCGGTCACCGACTGGCGGGTGCTCGGCCGCTCGGCCGGCCTCACCTGGCTGGAGCTGAAGCCCCATACCGGGCGCACCCATCAGCTTCGGGTCCACTGTGCCCATCTCGGCTGCCCGATTCTTGGCGACCGCATCTATGGCCGCGCGCCGGCCAATGGCCCGCCGCTGCATCTCCATGCCCGGGCGGTGTCGATCCCGTGGGCCAAGGGCAAGCCGCCGATCATGGCGACGGCCCCCGTGCCCGGGCACATGCTGGCCGCCCTCGGGCGCTGCGGCTTTTCCGGCTGAGGCCGGTCTCGCCCGGTGCCCGCGCGCCGGCGCGGGTCCTGCCGGCCGGCTGCCGGAACAGCGGTCCGGTGCGGCACCCGCCCGTTTTCTTCTCCCGTGCGAGGGTCCGATGCTTTCCCTTGGTGCCGCCGCTGCGCTGATCCTGCTGGTCGCCCTCCTGATCGACGCGGTCATCGATCCGGCCCGGCGGGTGCTGCCCGTCCTCGACCGGCTGCTGCGCCTGCCCGGCGAGGACAGCGGCTGGTTCCGCGGGCTGTCGGCGCGCACGCGCCGCATCACCGGCTGGGTGGTGCTGGGTCTCGTCGGTTTTTTCGCCCTGATCCTGCTGCTGCGGCTCCAGCGCTTCCTGATGATCCTGCCTTTCGGCGATGTGGCGGTGGGGGTGCTGGTGGCGCCCTTCCTGTCGCTGCGGGCGATGATGCGCATGATCGGGCTGGCCCGGACGGGCCTGTCCGGCGGGCAGCTCGGCGTCGCCCGGGATGGGCTCGCCCGGCTCATCCCGTGGCGGGCAGTGGCCGAGAGCCCGTCCGGCATCGCCCGGCAGGCGGTCGAGACCGGCGTCATCGGCTTTGCCTCCGGCTTCCTGATGCCCGTGCTCGCCTTTCTGGTCATCGGCCTTCCCGGACCGG